>NZ_JBEZJP010000009.1:0-50268 GCF_040653175.1 Actinomadura sp. NPDC048032 | reverse complement strand
GTTGATGATCCACTGGTACTTGCTGTCGTAGTTGAAGTTGTGGACGCCGTAGGACTTCTCGTCGTACAGCCGGAAGACGTACCAGTAGTTTCTCGTGCTCGTCTGGTTCGAGAGCACGTACAGGCAGACGTAGAACTTGGCGCATGAGGGCAGGTAGTCCTTCGACTCCTCGCCGCGCGGCCGGTCCATCCACCTCCAAGGACCCTCGATGCCGTCGACCTTCGGCTCTCCCCCGGGGCCGATGTAGGGGTCGGCGGACGCGCTCGGCGCGACGGCGATCGTCGACAGCAACATCGCCGATGCCGCGACGGCGACCGCGGCGAACCTTCTCTTCGGCATTCGCGCCGCCCGCATGATCATGTGGCCTCCCTGATTCGGGAGGTGGCGGCTGCCCGGTGTGCGCTGTGCGGACGGTCGGCGCCGAACAGTGGACGGATGCTAAAGCCTCTTTTGGGCTTCATCGGCGCGGGCCAACACGATCGCGTCGTGCGTCACAGGGCGCCGCCGAACGCGGCGGGCGGCCTCCGGCCCCCTGCCCAGGCACCTGCTGCCAAGCCGGACGGAGTCACTGCGACGGCAAGGCCCCGGGTGCTCCGCAACGGGGGCTTGATGTGATGTTCCGCTTGGATTGAGCGCTGTTCTTGGATAGTTGCGCATTCGAACACGGGCGTGGCCATCGGGGACAAGGGATCGAGGACGAGTGCTGGTAGCGGGTCGATATCGACTGGACGAGCCGATCGGCAAGGGAGGGATGGGCGAGGTCTGGCGCGCCACCGACCAGAACCTGGATCGGACGGTCGCGGTCAAGCTGCTGCTGACGGCCGCGCCGGACCCGGAGGCACGCGAGCGGTTCCTGTTGGAGGCGCAGACCGCGGCCCGCCTTAGTGATCCGCACGTTGTGGCGGTGTACGACTTCGGTACCCATGAGGGCCGGCTGTTCCTGGTGATGGAGCACGTCCAGGGACACAGCCTCGCCCACGCAGGGCCCCTGCGTGGTGCCATGACGCCGTCGCGGGTCGCCGACATCGCGGCGCAGGCGGCGTCGGGGCTGTCCGCCGCGCATCGGCAGGGCGTCGTGCACCGCGACATCAAGCCGGGAAACCTGCTGCTGGCCGCCGACGGCACCGTGAAGATCGCCGACTTCGGCATCGCGCGGTTCACCGGCGAGGCTTCGGCGTCTCTCACCATGACCGGTCAGGTGATCGGCACCAGTACCTACCTGGCGCCCGAGCGGGGCCTGGGCCGGCCGGCCTGCGCCGCCTCCGATGTGTACTCTCTCGGCTGTGTCCTGTACGAGTTGCTGACCGGTCGGCCGCCGTTCCAAGGTGATAACGCCGCTGCCGTCGTGTTCCAGCACGTGGACGCCGCACCCGTGCCGCCCCGGAACTGGTGTCCGGGACTGCCAGGCCCGTTCGAGGACTATCTGATGCGGCTGCTGAGCAAGCGACCCGAACAGCGTCCCACGGCCGCCGAGGTAGCCGCCTGGTTCGCTGAACAGTCCTGGCGTGCAGACCGCCCCGTACCGGACGCGGCCGTCACCTCCACGGCCCGGCTGCCTGTCGTCGACCTGCCGTCCCCCGTGTCGAGAACCCGTTCGTTGAAGTTCTACGGGATCGCCGCAGGAGCCTCGGCCACTGCGGTCGTGATCGCGGGTGCGATCGGATTGGCGGTCGCCTCTGCTGGGGGCGAACCTGCCCCGGTCCCGACGGCATCCACATCGGCGCCTCCGGCAGGCGGCGCGCCTCCGGGAACGCCCACGGAGAAGAAGTCAGCCGTCGAGCGCCAAGAACCGTCCCCGAAAAGGACAGTGAAACCAGCTAAGAGGGCACCCAAACACAAGAAAGGTAGGCACAAGTGAACCATGCCGTTTGGCTGGAGGTTCACTTGACCGCATCATGACCAGCAGTAGCGCGCCTCCGGCGGCGGCGATGCGCATGCCTATGCCCAGCATCAGGGCGCTCCAGGGCCTGTCCGGATAGCGGGGCGTGAGACGGGACAGGCCCTGGGGTTCTCGGGTGTGGCCTGCTACACGGTGAGCCAGGCTGCCTGGTCCGGGGCCAGTCGGCTGGCTTCGACGGGGCCGCTGGCCAGCAGGATCGAGGTGTGTTCCGGCAGGTGGTACGGCTCGGTCGAGAAGTTGACGACGCAGATGAAGCCGGGTTTGCGGTGGAAGGCGAGAACTCCGGCGGGAGTGTCGTCCAGCCAGGTCAAGGTGGAGTCTCCGAGGGCGGGATGGTCGCGGCGCAGGCAGAGAGCGGCGCGGTAGAGCTCCAGTACGGAGTCCGGGTCGCCGCTCTGGGCTTCCACGGTGCGCGGCGCCCAGTCGGCGGGTTGTGGCAGCCAGGGCGCGGTGGTGGCCTGTGGGCTGAACCCGTACGGTGAGGTCCGTCCGGACCAGGGGATCGGAACTCGGCAGCCGTCGCGGCCGCGCTCGGTGTGGCCCGAGCGTTCCCAGACGGGGTCCTGGAGGACGTGTTCGGGCAGGTCCTCCACCTCGGGCAGGCCCAGTTCCTCGCCCTGGTAGATGTAGGCGCCGCCGGGCAGGGCGAGAGTGAGCAGGGCTGCTGCGCGGGCACGCCGGGTGCCCAGTTCGAGGTCGGCGGGGCCGGCGGGGACGTAGGACTCGTTGGCCACCCACTTCTTCGCGGCCACGCGGCCGTAGCGGCTGGCGTGGCGCATGACGTCGTGGTTGGACATGACCCAGGTGGCCGGGGCGCCGACCGCGCCGAGTGTCGTGAGGGTGTCATCGATGACGGCGCGCAGGTCCTTCGCGTTCCACTCGGTCATGAGGAAGTCGAAGTTGAAGGCGGTGTGCAGGCCGTCCTCACGGACGTAGGCGGCGAGCCGTTCCGGGGTGTCCGTCCATGCCTCGGCGACGAAGCAGCGGTCGCCGGGGTACTCGTCGGCCACCTTGCGCCAGGCTCGGTAGATGTCGTGGACCTCGTCGCGGTCCCAGAAGGGGTGCACGCCGCCTTCGCGGTCGGCCAGGTCCGGCAGCTCGGGGTCCTTGACGAGACCGTGGGCCACGTCGACGCGGAAGCCGTCCACTCCGCGGTCGAACCAGAAGCGCAAGACGGACTCGAACTCGGTGTGGACGTCGGGGTGTCGCCAGTTGAGGTCCGGCTGCTGGGGGGTGAAGAGGTGCAGGTACCACTCGCCGTCGGGCACCCGGGTCCAGGCCGGGCCGCCGAAGCGGGACTCCCAGTCGTTGGGCGGCAGGGCGCCCTCGGGGTCGAGGCCGGGGCGGAAGATGTAGCGCGCGCGTTCGGGGCTGCCGGGGCCTGCGTCCAGCGCGTCCTGGAACCAGGCGTGTCGGTCGGAGGAGTGGTTGGGGACGATGTCCGCGATGATGCGGATCCCGTGCGCGTGCGCCTCCTCGATGAGTCGCTCCGCCTCGGCGACCGTGCCGAACAGCGGGTCGATCTCGCGGTAGTCGGCCACGTCGTAACCGTGGTCGGCCATCGGCGACTTGTACCACGGGTTGATCCAGAGGGCGTCCACGCCGAGGGATTCGAGGTACGGCAGGCGGGAGCGGATGCCGGCGATGTCACCGACGCCGTCGCCGTCGCCGTCGGCGAAGCTGCGGATGTAGACCTGGTAGATGACGGCAGTGCGCCACCAGGGAGTGGTGGCGGTGGTGGCGGGCACGGTGTTGCTGCTCCTTGGTCGTTTCATGTCGGGCTCGGACCTGGTGTCTCAGGCGGGCGCCGGCAGGCTGTGGTGGCCCGCGCTGTCGCTGTGCGGGAGGAGGCCGTAGTAGATCCGGGGCGCGCCGTCGAGCGTCAGCGTCGCGCTGCCGTTGGTGACCGGGATCTGGGTGACCTGTCCGATCGCGTTCACCTGCCGTACGGCGGTCGTGGCGGCGACCGCGAGCGGGGTCTTGGTCGGCCAGGGGTCGGTCCACATCTCGGGGGCCGGGAAGTGCCAGTCGGTGCGTGGGCCGGCGGTGTTCAGCAGGTAGCCGTCGGCGCGGTTCCACAGGATGACCGCGGGGCCGTCGGGTGTGTCGAACCACAGGCCGAAGGTCTGCGGGTCGGCAAAGGTCAGCCAGTCACGGAAGGTGGCCTGGTCGAGCGTGCGGGCCGCGGTCGCGTAGGCCAGGAGTGAGGGCTTCGGGCTGAGGTCGCGGTTCATCAGGCCGTAGTGGTACTCGACGTTGTCCGGGTCGGCGATCTGGGGCATGCCGAGCACGCCGTCGTGGAACTGGTACCAGCACACGCCCCGGATCCCCTCGGCCTTGGCCAGGGCGAGGGTGAGGAGCACGTTTTCCGCGGCGTGCCGGTAGGTGTCGTGCCACCAGCTGTTGGGCTTGGTCGGCGCGTATGCCTCGGTCAGCCAGATCTCCTTCTCGCCGTGCTCGGCCATCAGCGCCTTCAACTGCCGCAGGCCGCCGTAGAAGTTCCAGTAGGTTCCGTCGCCGTCGGTGGTCCAGTCGTCGCCCGGCGGTATGTAGTCCGGGGTGAAGTTGCCGCGTCCCGGGTGGTAGGCGAAGGCGTCGATCAGGTCCCAGCCGCCGGCCGCGATGAAGTTCTCCACCCATGGCTTGTCCATGCCGGCCAATCCGTTGTTCATCAGTTTGACGGTGTCGCCGGTGGCTGCCCGCCGGTCGAAGACCGGCCGCAGTGCCTTGTCCAGGTAGGCCTGCGCGGCGTCGCCCGTGTTGAACGGTCTGTTGAGCTCGTTTCCGATCTCGAAGTACTCGGCCCCGGCGGCGACCGCCACCGCCAGTTTGTCCGCGGCCCAGGTGGCGGCTTCGGTGTCGGTCGCCTCCAGGGACGGCTGGAGTTCGATGTTGTGGCGCATGCCGCGGGCGTCGAAGTCGGCGGGCGGCAGTCCGGGGCCGCCGTCGTAGGCGATCCGGACCAGGCCGATGCCTGCCCTCTGCCACAAGTCCAGGAGGGCGGTGGCGCTCGGCCGTTGCAGCCAGGGGTAGTTGGCGACGCCGAACATGCCGGCCGTGCCCGCCTGGTAGTCGTAGGCCGGCAGTACCGCGAGGTTGGTGCGGGCGAACGCCTGGTCGTCACCGGAGCTGACGACCACTTCGGCCAGGGCGATCCCGCCCGTCGGCGCGGCCAGGGTGAAGGTGTGCTGCCAGGTGCCGGCCGCGTCGACGCTGCCGGTGACGGTCGTGGCGGCCAGCTGCGCGCCGTCGAAGTCGCGCACCCACAGCTTCAGGTCGACTGATGAGGCGGCGCTGCCGCCGTTGGCCACCAGAGCGGTGAGTTCCATCTGTTCACCGGCCGACTCGTACAGGTTGAAGTCGCGGTTCGTGGTGAGTTCGAGGCCGAGTTCACGGCCCCGGCCGATGGTGGCGGTGGCGGACGGCCGGGTCTCGGAGAAGAAGAAGTCGGCCCGGCTGGTCCAGCCGCCGCCCGCGTCGGCCACGCCCGGCGCGTGGACCCAGGTCGCGTTCGTCCAGGCCTGGCGGGACCGGTCGAGCAGGAACAGGCCGTGCAGGGAGGCCGACCAGGTGGAGGTGTGGGCGACGCAGAGGGTGTCCTCGTAGGGGATGCCGCCGCCCGCGTCACGGACCCATTCGGTGATCGGGACGTAGTCGTCGGGCGCGGCCGGTGCCTGGATCGCCCTGCTGAACAGGAAGCCGTCCGGGACCAGCGTGTCCGCTCCGGTGACGCGCCACTCCAGCACGGCGTGGGAGGTGCCGACGCTGAACCAGCCGGTGACGGCGGTAGGTCCAGCGGCGGCGTCGAAGGTGTAGTCCATGCGGATCGCCGGTGTTCCGTCCGGGAGCGCGCTCAGGGTCGGGGTGCCGCCGGTGGACACGTGGATTCCGGTGACGCTGTCCTTGACCTGGAACTTCGACCCGGCGGACCGCGTGACGCCGGCGCCGTCACGGATGGCGAGCCTGCCGCCCGCACTGGCCAGCAGGCTGATGCCGCCGCCGGTCAGGGAGACGTCGCCGGCCGCGGCGTGAGCGGCGATCGGGGTCGACTCGGCGACGAGGACGACGCCGGCGGCGAGAGCCGCGCCGAGAAAGGTGCGGCGGTCGAGCGTGGGTCGGGAGAAGGCTTCGGAGGTCATCGTCTGCTCCTGTCCGGCGTTCGGTGACGCCGACCCTGATAATGCCTATCTGCAGCTCCGTGAACGACACGTTTCCAGGCCGCTACTTTGGTGTCAACCGGTACTTGCCCCGGCGATCCTCGTGAAATACGGTCATCACCCAGAGCTGAAGTTAGGCATTATCAGGTTGGCCACTCACGATGGAGGAGCGATGTCGCCGAGACCTCGCCGTGTCACGCAACGCGAGATCGCGGAGCTGGCGGGCGTCAGCCAGACCACGGTGTCGGTGGTGTTGAACGACCGCGACGGCTCGAACGTGCGGGTCCCCGAGGCCACCCGGGCGCGGGTCAGGCAGGCCATCGAGCAGCTCTCCTACGTCGCAGACCCCGCGGCCCGCCGGCTCGCCGGCCTGGACAACCAGATCATCGGCGTCTTCACGTACGAGGCCGCGTTGTCCCCCGAGAGCATGGACTTCTACGGTCCGCTGCTGAACGGGATCGAGCGGGCGGCCGAGCAGATCGGGTGGGACCTGCTGTTCTTCACCTCCTCCCCGGTGGAGAACGGCACGCGCCGCCTCTTCCACCCCAAGACCCGGTTGCGACTGACCGACGGCTGCGTCCTGCTCGGTCAGCAGATGGTCGCGTCGGAGCTGGAGCGGCTGGTCGCCGAGCAGTTCCCGTTCGTCGCGATCGGCCGCCGGGACGAGACCGCCGCCAAGGTGCCGTACGTGGCCATCGACTACACCACTCCGACCACGGTGCTGATCGATCAGGCGGCGGCCGGCGGGCACCAGCAGGCGCTGTATGTCCACCGTGGCCGGGACACGCCGACCGCGCGGGACCGGCGCGATGCCGTCGAGGGCGCCTCCGCGGCGGGCCGGCTGGCCTTCCTGCTGGTCGGTGAGGAGAGGATCGCCGACCTGCCCCGACTGGCGCGCGCGACCGGCGCGACCTTGATCATCGCGGAGGACGCGTTCCTGGCGGAGGACGTCGCGCACGCGCTGTCCGGTGCCGGGGTCGCCGTACCGGACGAGGTCTCGCTCGCCGCGCTCGGTGAAGTGCGCGGCCATCGCGTGGAGGGCCGGGCGCTGGCCGGCTTCCACGTGCCCAGACCACAGCTGGCGGCCGAGGCCCTCGATCTCCTCCAGCTCCTGATCAACACGGCCCCCCAGAAGTGGGCCGGGCTGGACCGTGAGCGGCTGCTGGTGGCCGAGGTCGAGCCGGGGGACACGATCGTCGCGCGAACGGACACGCCGTCATGACGGGCCGGATCACGACCGAGGTGGCGATCATCGGCGGTGGCCTCGGCTCCGTCGCCGCCGCCCTGGCGCTGCTGCAACGGGGCCGCCGCGTCGTGCTGACCGAGGAGTACGCCTGGCTCGGCGGACAGCTCACCTCGCAGGCCGTGCCGCCCGACGAGCACATCTGGGTGGAGCAGTTCGGCGTCACCGCGCGCTACCGTGCGGTGCGCGAGGACATCCGCCGCTACTACCGTGACCACTATCCGCTGACGGCCGCCGCGCGCGCCGACCCCGCGCTCAATCCGGGCCGTGGCCGGGTGAGCAGGCTGTGTCACGAACCGCGGGTGGCCCATGCGGTGCTCACCGCCCTGCTCGCGCCGTTCAGGTCGGCGGGGCGGCTCACCGTCCTGCAGCCAGCGGTGCCCGTCGAGGCCGAGGTGCGCGACGCGGTGGTCCGTACCGTCACCGTCGCGGACCCGCGGACCCGGGCCGAGACAGTGATCACCGCCGAGTACGTCCTGGACGGAACCGAGACCGGCGACCTGCTGCCGCTGACCGGGACCGAGTACGTCGTCGGCGCCGAGGCACGGTCCGACACCGGTGAGCCGAGCGCCCCCGAGGCCGCCGACCCGGGCAACGTGCAGTCGATCGCGTGGTGCTTCGTCTTCGACCACGTCGCCGGTGACCACACCATCGCCCGGCCGGACGACTACGACCACTGGCGCTCCTTCGAGCTGCCCTTCTGGGGCGCGCCGATGCTGTCCTTCACCGCGCCGAACCCCCGGACCCTCGTGCCGGAGGACCGCACGATGAACGTCAACCCGGCCGCCGACGCCACCGGGGACCCCCGGTTCGACGCCGGAGACCGGGATCTGTGGCAGTTCCGGCGAATCGCCGCCCGCCAGAACTTCGCCGACGGCTTCTACGACAGCGACATCGTGCTGGCCAACTGGCCGCAACTGGACTACGTGGGCGGCTCGATCATCGACACCGACGACCGGCGGCTTCACCTGGACGCGGCGAAGGCACAGTCCCGTGCCTACGTGCACTGGCTGCAGACCGAGGCGCCCCGCCCCGACGGCGGCCGCGGCTGGCCCGGACTGCGGCTGCGCGGCGACCTGGTCGGCACCGCCGACGGGTTCGCGCAGGCCCCGTACATCCGCGAGTCCCGCCGGATCAGGGCCCTCACCACCGTGCGCGAGCAGGACATCTCGGTCAAGGCCCGCGGCGACGCCGGACCAGCCCGGTTCGACGGCTCGGTCGGCGTCGGGATGTACCGGATCGACCTGCACCCCTCCACCGGCGGCGACAACTACATCGACGTCGAATGCGCACCGTTCGAGATACCGCTCGGCGCGCTGGTCCCGGTGGCCACCCAGAACCTGGTTCCGGCCGCCAAGAACATCGGCACCACCCACATCACCAACGGCGCCTACCGGCTGCACCCGGTCGAATGGAACGTCGGTGAATCGGCCGGGGAGCTGGTCGCGTACTGCCTCGAACTCGGCCTGAGCCCACGGCAGATCGCGACCGACGATCACCTCGTCGACCGGCTCCAGGACAGGTTGACCGCGGTCGGGATCGAACTCCACTGGCCGCAGATCGCCGGCTACTAACCCCACCCCGCAGGCGCAGCACGCGCCGAGATTACGGAAGACGCACACCATGAACAGAACGAGAAGGCTCGTCGGCGCTCTCGCGCTGACCAGCGCCCTGACACTGACGGCGGCCTGCGGCTCGCCCACCGATGGGTCCGGGGGTTCCGACGCCAGGAACGTCAAGCTGAGGATGACGGTCTGGACCTCGAACCAGGACCAGCTCAAGCTGTTCGGCTCGATCGCCGACGCCTACCAGGCCGAGCACCCCGAGGTCTCCTCGATCACCTTCGAGAGCCTGCCCTTCGAGGACTACAACACCACCCTCACCACCCAGATCGCCGGCGGCAACGCTCCCGACCTGGCCTGGATGGGCGACCTGTCGAGGGACCTGATGGCATCCGACGCGCTGGTCGGCCTGACCGGCAAGCTGAAGGCGACCCCCGGCTGGCGGTACGACGACCTGGAGGCCAGCGCGACCAAGGAGTTCAGCCGGGACGGCACGCTGTACGCCTACCCGTTCTCCACCTCTCCGTACGCGCTGTACGTCAACACCGACCTGCTGGCGAAGGCCGACCAGAAGATCGACCCGAAGAACCTGACCTGGGACCGGGTCGCCGCCGCCGGCGCGGCCGTCCGCGCGGACACCGGCAAGGCGGGTTTCGTCATCCGGGACTTCGACTACAAGTCGTGGAACATGCTGGCCACCGTGTGGACCGGCTTCGGCGCGTCCGCCTGGAGCCCGGACGGCAAGACCTGCACCTTCACCAGCCCCCAGATGCAGAAGGCGTTCACCTTCCTGCACGACGCCGTGTTCAAGACCCGGGCCATGCCCGGCCCCGGGACGACGGCCGACTTCTTCGCCGGTGACTCCGCCTTCACCGTGGCCCAGGTCTCCCGCTCCTCGCTGCTCACCGGCAAGTTCAAGTACGCGCTGTTCCCGCTGCCGGCCGGCCCGGCCGGCGAGTACTCCGTCATCGGCCAGGCCGGCATGGGGGTTCTCGCCGCGGGCAAGCACAAGACCCAGGCCACCGACTTCCTCGCCTACCTGACGAACCCGACGAACTCCGAGAAGCTGGCGCAGTTCTTCCCGCCGCCGCGCAAGTCGATGCTCACCGGCGAGAAGCTCGCCGCCGGCAACAAGTTCCTGACCGCCACGCAGCTCCAGGAGGCCGTGGTCGACCAGCTGCCGAACGCCGTCACCCTGCCCAACCACACCAACCCGGCCGAGATAGCCCAGAAAGGCAAGACCTCGCTGGACGCGATGTGGAAGGCCGACGCGGACGTCCCCGCCGTACTGAAGTCGGTCTGCTCCGCGATCCAACCGCTCCTGGCCAAGTGACCATGGTCGGCCTCACGAAGACCAGAGCGAGGGCACCGGACGCCTCCCGGACGCCGGCCACGGCCCGGAACACCTCCAAGGCGCCGTTCTGGACGACCCGGCGCCGAGACGTGCTCGCGGGCTACCTCTTCATCACTCCGCAACTCGTCGGGGTCGTGCTGTTCGTGCTGATCCCGGTCGGGCTGGCGATCTGGTACAGCCTGAACGACTGGAACGTTTTCTCCGGCGAGCAGACCTTCGTCGGACTCGACAACTACAAGGCCCTGGCCGACGATCCGCAACTCCCCACGACACTGCGGGCGACCGCCGTCTTCGGCGGCGGGGTCGTGGTCCTGAACATCGGCCTGGGCCTGCTGCTCGCCGTACTGCTGAACCGGCGGTTCCGCGGCGCGACCTTCTTTCGCACCCTGTTCTTCTCCCCGGTCGTCGTCTCCGTGGTCGCCTGGACCCTGGTCTGGGGTTTCCTGCTCCAGGACAACGGCGGTATCAACGGGGTTCTCGGCGTGGCCGGCATCGACGGCCCGAATTGGCTCCAGCGCGGCGAAACCGCGATGGTGTCGGTGATCGTCACCCAGGTGATCCGCAGCGTCGGCGTCAACATGGTGCTCTTCCTGGCCGCCCTGCAGGGCGTGCCGGCGCAACTGTACGAAGCCGCCCGCCTCGACGGCGCGGGAAGCAGGGTGATCTTCACCCGGATCACCCTGCCGCTCATCTCCCCCATGGTGCTGCTGACCGCGATCATCACCATCGTCGGGGCCTTGCAGTCGTTCGCGCAGATCGCCGTACTGACCAGCGGCGGCCCGGAGTTGAGCACGACGGTGCTCGTGTACTACGTCTTCCAGCAGGCCTTCGAGTTCAACCACATCGGTTACGGCTCAACGCTGGCACTGCTGCTGCTGTCCTTCGTCATGCTGCTGACGCTGGTGCAGTGGCAGTTGCGTCGTAAGTGGGTGTTCCATGAGGAGTAAGCCGCCTTCCCCCGTCCTGAGGCGGGTGGCCCTGCTGACCGCGCTCGGTGTCCTGGCCGTCCCGTTCGTGGTGCCGACGGTCTGGATGGTGGCGGCCTCGGTGAAGCCGCTGCCCGAGATCTTCAAATCCCCGCCGTCACTGTGGACCAGCGACCCGACCCTGTCCGCGTACTCCGAGGCGTTCGGTTTCCAGCCGTTCGCCCGGCAGTACCTGAACAGCGTCTACATCGCCGTCCTGGTCACCCTGATCACCCTGCTGGTCTCCAGCCTCGCGGGATACGCGTTCGCCCGGATCCGCTTCCCCGGCGCGAACGCCCTGTTCCTGGTGGTCCTGGTCGGCCTGCTGGTGCCCAGTGAGGTGACGATCGTGCCGCTGTTCCAGATGTTCAAACGCGCCGGGATGATCAACACGCACTGGCCGCTGATCCTGGTCACCGCGCTGGCCGGACCGTGCGTCCTGGCCACCTTCATGATGCGGCAGTTCTTCATCGCCCTTCCGGCCGAACTGGAGGAGGCGGGCCGGCTGGACGGCCTCGGCCGCCTCGCGCTCTGGTGGCGGATCTTCCTGCCGCTGGCCAGACCGGCGTTGTCCGCGGTCGCGATCCTGACCTTCCTCACCTCCTGGAACCTGTACCTGGAACCCACCGTCTACCTCACCTCGCCGGACCTGTTCACACTCCCGCAGGCGCTCACCCGGTTCGCCGACTCCTACGGGGCCGAGATGTGGAACACCCAACTGGCCGCCGCCACCATGACCGTGCTGCCGGTCCTGGCCGTCTTCGTCATCGCCCAGCGCCAGTTCGTCGAGGGCCTGGCCCACTCGGGCCTCAAATAGGGCCGGAACGCCCACCGCTCGCGCAGCGGGCCCGGACACCGCGCCGGGTCCGCCCGCTACCCCCGCGCGGCCGCCACCCGAGCCCGGCGCAGAACACCCCCCTCGCCCGGGAACCTCCTGACAAGCGGGGTGGTCGGGGCGTCGCTGGCCCTCTCGTCGGCAGCGCCATCATCGAGAAATGGCAACTGTGCCACCGGACTGGCCTCGAGAGGGCTTGGTTCCTCAGGTGCTGGCGGGCTCGACGTCGATCACGATCATGCAGCGCACAGGACTGGGCGGGGCGAGGGCGTGGACCAGTCGGCTGAAATCCACGGCGAACGCGAAGCCATACAGGAGAAGGCTTCGCTGATCACCGGGGCGTCATCGACGGTGCGGCCCTCGACCGCGACGGCGTCCTCCAGATGAAACGAACTGTCGGAGCACTCCAGGCAGTGAGGTCGTGAAGAACGAGGGCCTCTGCTTGCCCGGCCGAGGATGCCCAGGTCAGCACCTTCCCGCGACGAACGATTCCCTGCGCCGCACGGTCGCGAAGGGCCGGCGCAAGGCCGCCCTCAGGCTCGATACCCGCCAAGCCGTTCAGCACCCCGAGCAAGTCGCGGCGCACGCCGCGACGCCGGGTACTGCTGCCCCGCGCACCACAAGGCCGGACGCGAGGCCGACACCGCCGAGCTTGCGCACCCGGACGCTGGGCGGCGGGGCGGCGCGGCTCGTCCAACCGCTCGTCCGTGTCCGAGGAGCGCACCGGCGCGCTCACCGAATGCTGACCGGCACCGTCGCCGCCACTGCCGAGGAGCGGCCAAGTCGTCCCAGCCTGGCTTCTTACCCGCAGCAAGGGCGCGGTGGCTGGTGTCGGGTCGGGGTGCCGAGAGCATCTGGCCGGAATGAAACGCTTAGCCGCCTGCTGCAGGTCAGGCATGTGCTGCAGCCGATCAGCTTCTCCGCGAGATGACCATGATGTATTCACAGGGGGCGTTCGTTCGGTTGGCGAAGCCGTGCTCTGCGTCGGCTTGGACGAACAGGGAGTCGCCTGTGTTCAGGGTCTCGCTGATCCCTCCGATCGCGACGGTCAGGGTGCCTTCGAGCACCACGACCTGTTTCTCCGTACCGGGCGGATACGCGGGCAGCAGCCCGGTCGAGACCTGCGCCGGAAGATAGTGGACGATCACCTCGGCTCCTCCCGCGCCCGGGGCCGCCGACACTATGTGCCGCTCGAAGCCGGTCTCCGGGTCACGGAAGACGGGACGGTCCTTCTTGCGCAAGGCGATGGCCACACCTGACACCGCAGCGGTCGGTGCACCGATCAGGTCCGACAGCGACGCGTCGAGCGCGTGGGCGATCCTGGACGCCACGCCGATCGTCGGGCTCTTCTCACCGCGCTCGACCTTGGACAGCATTGCCCGGCTGACCGACGACTGTGCGGACAACTGCTCCAGCGTCAGGCCCGCCTCCTCGCGACGGCGCCGCACGTTACCGCCGAACGCGCCGGCCAGGTCATCACCGTGCTGTGATTCGGCCGCGTCTCTGTCCTGCTCGACCACTGTGCTCCTCAATCGACGAGTACCTCGCCGCCGCAGTGTATGGTTTCTTCCAAAGAAGACATTAGTCTTCTATCGGAGACGCACGTCGTGCGCCCTACATGACAGGGGTTCCATGCGTTTGATCTCGAGTGGCCGGCACCACGCCACCTTCGCATTCGGCGACCTGCAGGTGGTCTCGTTGCGAGACGGGTACATCGACATGCCACCGACACGGCTCCGCGACGAGGAGGGGCGCCCGCTCGACGAACTGCCGGCCGCCGTCCCTCTGGCCGACGACAACCTGCGGCTGTCGGTCAACGCCTTCTTCGTCACCGACGGCACGCGATCGGTTCTCATCGACACCGGTGCGTCCGACGTCTGGCACGACCCCACCATGGGATTGATCTACGACGCGCTCGACGAGGCGGGAATCGATCGTGCGCAGATCACCGACGTGGCCATCACCCACAAGCACGAGGACCACGTGAGCGGCCTGATCGCACCGAACGGTTCGGAGGCGTTCACCGCACTCGAGCGCGTATGGATCGGCGCGGGCGACGCCTCGGTGTTCACGGGGCGGCTCGAGCCGATCCGTGACAGGGTCGTGCCGGTGGCGGAGAAGGCCGCGATCAACGAATGGGCCACTGCGGTCCCGACACCGGGCCACACCCCCGGTCACACCGTCTACGACATCAGGAGCAGCGCCGGCCACCTTCTCGTCTGGGGCGACACCGTTCACGTTCCCACGCTCCAATTCGAGCAGCCGAACGTCTCCTGGGAGCTCGACGGCGACCAGTCCCAGGCCCGCGCCGCGCGAGGGGAGCTCCTCGATCAACTGACCCGACCACACCACTTCGTGGCCGGCGCCCACCTCGACTCCCCCGGCATCGCCCGTGTAACCCGCTCCGGCGACGGTTATGCGCTGGAATACCTCGCACCACCGATCGGCTGATCGAGCCTGTCGGCTCCCGGCCCCACTCGCGATGGCGCTGCTCAGACTCCCCCCGTCTCGGCCCCGACAGTCGCTCCAGCTGCTCGGTGTGCCATTGATGGTCTTCGCGGCGGTGGTCCTGGTCGGCGGCACCTTCTACCTGCTGGTCTACGCGCTCTCCGGGCCATCGGTGCCCGGCCTGATCAACCAAGGAGACGCGGAGGGGCCCGCCCCCGTCCGGGCGCGCCTGAGCACGCCCAAGGTCGCGATCGACTCCCAGGGTGTGTGGGGCGCAATTCCGGAAGCGCGGGGCCGCCCCGCACGATGCCAGCCGCCGAATACACCACGAGGAAATCGCGGTAGCTGATCCGGTGCTGTGGGGCGTAGTCGCGGGTGTTGACGGTGCCGCCGGGCCGAACGGTGGCGGTTGCCGCCTTGCGGGTCATGGCCAGGTAGCGGACGGCTCGTTGGTCATGGGACAGGCGGGGCGGCACGCAGCAGCACGTCCCGCCATGCGCGGATGAGCGCGAAGCCGAAGTCGGTGAAAGGCCGTGCCGTATCAGCGGGCCTTTCCGGGGCGATCAGACGGTGCGACGTAGCAGCGGCAGCGCCTCCAGACGATCCAGGTGACCTGCCAACTGCGCCCAGCCGAAAGCAGGACGTGAGGCCACCCTGGGCGCCCGACCTGTTGGCGGCATGCCCCAACAGGTCGGGCGCCCGACCCGACGGGTGGACCTGAGCGACCATGCAGCGAGCACGCATCCCACCTTCAACCACACAGAGTGACCGGTAGAGCGCTCTTCTAGTGCCCTCGTTCACGGCAGGAGGAGGGTGATCTCCCACCCCCGCCACCACGACCTCGCTGACCCACGGTAGCCAGAGGCATCAGGCCCGCCCGGACTCCTGAAAGCCGCTCCATTGACCAGCTTGCTCGTCGGCCTCTCGCTCACTGGCATCCGCGCCCGCCCGGCCAGCGCCGGAGTGATGACCACCACCGTCAGCGTCCTGGCCCGGCGCCCGGGGCACCGTCTCGGAGCCGTCGATGAAGAGCGGCGGCGTCATGCTCCTGGAAATCAGGCGGGCACATCCTCTGCCGCGGGGCGCCAACAGAGGCGCTGATGTGGGCCTTGGGAGGGCGCGAGACCGGCACTTGGATTCGAGGCAGCCAGCGAGGCGCGCTGGCGCGGCCTTGGGCGACCAGGTGAGCCCCTTCGAGGTCGGCAGGGACCAGCGGACGCGCCCCTCAAACTTGTACCAATGCCCACATCTTCTTCTACAATGCATAGAAGTGCCACCGTTGCCCTTCGGTCCCCGTTAGCTCGTGCGTTGAGAGGCAATCCGGCAGGGCTGCACGATCGTGCGAAGCAACGGGGATCGCCGCCGCCCGGGACTCCAACCATCATCTTCTATCTATGCAGAAGATGGGACCGGTGGCCGACCGCACGGGACTGGCCGCCACCCCGGCACCGCGCAAGCCGGCACGGCCGACCGGAAAGCTCTCGCCATCCCTGGAACCGATTCCGGCTTCGTGATCAGAGACTAACGATGCGTGATAGGGTCGTGATCTGGCTGCCACCCGCTTTCTGCCGGGCGCTCGAATGCACTGTCAAGCAGCTTGGCGAGCCATCAGCGCTTCACGTACAGGTCAGTTGGTAGCGGACGATGCGGCTGGATGAGCCCGGCCCGATCGGAGGACGTCGCCGGTGGTAGGGCACAGCACGATGAGACGTGCCGCCGCCTTGCTCATCATCGTCCTTTGCGGCTGCCTGCACCTGGTCCTGGACACGGCTCTCCAAAGCGCAGGACCCGGCGAGTTCACGGCGCCGACTTCGGCGGGCAGCATTCAGCTGAGCGACTCGGGCGCACTTCGCTCCAGTTCGGAGGAGCGGAAGTCCGCGCAGGAGTCGCCCAAGCATCTGACTGTCCGGGCGAGCAGTCGCGTGGCCAACCCCAAAGAGGTCAAAGCCCCGGACACCCCGACACGCTCGGCATTCACCGTCGGCGCGAGCACGATCGCGTTTCCGCGCCGCGTCGGCGGGCTCGTGCACGCGATCAGCAGACGTACCACCGGGAACATACCCGCCATCCTCCAGGTATTCCGTTGCTGACAGCGCCCTCCGGCGCGTGTTCTTCCTGCCGAAGCACCATTTTGAGGGCGTAAGCCGTCGTGCTTGGTCGTTACGACCATGCCACATGAATTGAACGACGCTCTTATCGCACATCGGTATCGGAACGGGTCGACGCGACCGGACGACCACACCGTCAGATCATCCTTTGTCCAACTCCTACGATGCCCTCGCATTCGCGGGGACACCCTGGAGGTATTTCGCATGCGCACTTTCATCGACCATGCCCGAACGTTCGGCTCCCGGGCCGCGGAGAACGGCGGAGAACTGCATCGGCTCGCCGACGGCCAGTCGCCCCTGGCGCTGTTCATCACCTGCTCCGACTCGCGCGTGATCCCTTCCCTGTTCACCGGAGCCCGTCCAGGTGAGCTGTTCGAGCTGCGCACGGCGGGCAACATCGTTCCGCCGTACCGGCTGGACCGTCCTACCAGCGAAGCGGCGACCATCGAGTTCGCGATCGAGATCCTCGGCGTCGCCGACATCGTGGTGTGCGGCCACTCCCACTGCGGGGCCGTCGGCGCCCTGGTCCGCGGCGACGACCTCAGCGCCGCCCCCGCCGTCCGCACCTGGCTGGCCGAGGCCGCCGGCACCTCGCCGCGTCTGCCCGGTAACGCCTCATCCGAGCGGGCGGCATCCCCTTCCGCCGACTGCGGCGACCTGGCGGCAGCGGTCCAGAGACATGTGCTCGATCAACTGGAGCGGTTGCGCGCCTATCCCGGCGTGGACGAGCGGGCCGCCGACGGCCGGATCGGCCTGCACGCCTGGTACTACGAAGTGCACACCGGATCGGTGCTGGCGCACCGGCCGGACGCCGACACCTTCTCTCCCCTGTAGGTGAGGACCGATGCTCCCAATGACCCTGCGGTCCTCCCGAGTGCTTCGGAACGAGATCACCGCGTCCCTTGTCGTCTTCCTCGTCGCCATGCCGCTGTGCGTGGGAGTCGCGGTCGCCTCCGGCGTCCCGGCCGAGCTGGGCCTGATCACCGGCATAGTCGGCGGCCTGGTGACCGGTCTGCTTCCCGGCAGCAGCCTCCAGGTCAGCGGGCCCGCCGCGGGCCTGACCGTCCTGGTGTACGAGGCCGTCCAGACATACGGCCTGAGCACGCTCGGCGCGATAGTCCTCGCGGCGGGCCTCCTGCAGTTGCTGCTCGGCGCGCTGCGGATGGGGCGGTGGTTCCGCGCGATCTCCGTGGCCGTGGTGGAGGGCATGCTCGCCGGAATCGGCCTGACCATCATCGCCGGGCAGTTGTACGCCATGGCCGATGCCACCGCGCCCGGCTCGGGCCTGGCCAAACTCGCCGGGCTGCCGGGACTGCTCCTCGACAGCACCGGATCAGCCGCGGCGCTGGCCGCGCTCGGCGTCGGCGCGGGCACCGTCGCACTGCTGGCGGGATGGGCGCACTTGCCGGAGCGAGTCCGAAAAGTTCCGGCGCCGCTCGCGGCCGTGGCTCTGGCGACGGGTGCGTCCTTCCTGCTGGATCTGCCCGTGGCTCGGCTGGACGTACAGGGCCTTCTCGGAGCTGTCCAGCCACCCGGCATCGGCGACGTGGCCCGAGTGGCCGAGATCGGCGTCCTCGGAACCGTGCTGGCATTCGCGCTCATCTCTTCCGCGGAAAGCCTGTTCAGCGCCGCCGCGGTCGATCGCATGCACGACGGTCCCCGTACCGACTACGACAAGGAGCTCATGGCCCAGGGCACCGGCAACACCGTGTGCGGGCTCCTGGGAGCCCTGCCGATGACAGCGGTGATCGTACGCAGCGCCACCAACGTGCAGGCAGGAGCGCAGACCAAGGCTTCGCGCGTCCTGCACGGGCTCTGGATTCTCTTGTTCGCCGCGGCCTTCCCTGCGGCGCTGGGAATCATCCCGCTCGCCGCCCTCGCGGGCGTGCTCGTGCACGCCGGCTGGAAACTCATGCCTGTCAAGCAGTTGCGCCCCTTGTGGCACCGTCATCGCGGCGAGGCACTGATCCTCGTCCTCACGGCCACGGCAGTGGTCGTCCTCAACCTGTTCGAGGGAGTGCTGCTCGGCCTGGTGCTGGCTGTGATCAAGACGGCCTGGGAGACCTCGCACATCCAGATCGAGGTGGACGAGAGGGAAGAGGTGACCGGCGCGCACGGGCGTCCGGTGCGTGTCGCCCTGGCCGGCCACGCCACGTTCTTGCGTCTACCGCAGATGTTGGACACCTTGGAGAAGCTCCCCCGAGATCGGCCGGTCCAACTGGATCTCACCGGTCTGCGGCACCTGGACCACGCCTGCCACACGGCGCTGATGAACTGGGTGGAGCGCCACAACCAGGCGAGCCTCGACATGGTCCCGGTCGGAGACGCCCGATCCTGAGGTCCGCACGGAACCCGTGACGGGGGCAGATGCGGGCGTCCTGCCCGCATCTGCCCCCCCGTCACTCCGTCTCACACGGGCATGTGCGGACCAGGTGCCCGTCGAGCAGGATGTGCAGGTCAGCCCAGACGGTCAACGTTCGTCCGGCCAGACCCTGGGACCCAGAACCGCTGCCGTCCCAGCGTCAGCCGTTCGGACGGGGCGCGATCGGTGTGCTCCGATCTGGTCCCGGGAACGGGCTCCAACGGGCAACCGCCTTACCGGACCATCCCGAAAGGGTGACCGCGAGCACCCTGAGCGCAACAACCCCAGCAGATCCGGCTGATCGCTCCGTCTGCTCACTATCGGGAAGCGTTCCGGTGCTCAAGAATCCAGGCTGCGATCTGTACGCGAGAATTGAAACCCAGTTTGACGAGTATGTTCTCGACATGGCCCTCCGCGGTGCGTTGAGCGACGACGAGCCTTGCGGCGATCTCTTTATTGCTCATGCCCTCCGCGACGAGTTGGGCGACTTCCAGCTCACGTCTTGTCAGTACGGAAGGAGTGCTCGGATCCGGCGGCTCGGCTTGCGTCTGCACGGGGCTGTCCGTGTCCAGCGCATAGGCAATCGCCTCGTCGAAGTCAAGACCTGCCCCAAATCGAAAGGCCATGGCGTACTTCTCATGCTGCAGAGAAGAACGCAATTGCTTTTCGCAAGTTTCGTGGGCATCGGCATACGGCCGGAATTTTTCCAGAGACAGCCCCAGGGATCGCCGGAGGGCGTCGGCAACGCCGAGCAGGCAAGCGGAGCGTTCGTACTGCTTCTGGGCGGAGGCAGCCCAAGCCAGCGCCTCAAAACTCCAGACGGGACTGTACCGATAGCCTATTACATAGTCTATGTGGAGACTGTCCTTGAACAATGCGCTGGCCTGTTCGATGGCCCCGGCTCGCCAACAGTCGATACCCACGACCCATCGCCCCATGGATATCTCGCCTGGGGCGTCCGCGGATTCGGCCATCTTCAGGCACTCGGCGGCGAGATCAGCCGAGCCGTCACACCCGAGAAATGCTGCGGAAGTAGCCAGGTAAAAAGACGCGAAGAAGGCTTCGTTCACACTGCCGTTATCGGCAAGCTTTTTCTGGTTCTCGCGATACCAGTCGCGCGCTTCAGTCAACTCGCCTATTGCACGTGGGAGATCCCCGGCCAAGAAGGACGCCCGGCCCAAGAGCAGCTTGAGAAGGGCCTGCGACCGGCCATCGTCAGAATGTGCGATTTGCTCTCGACATTCATCCATCATGGGGAGGGCGACATCGATCTCCCCTTGCATCAGCGCGAAGGTCGCATCCACGGCCAGCGCTTCGAATCTCGCCGGACTCGACCGTTTATTCTTCCGGAGCGCCTGGTCGAGCCAGTGACGGGCCTCGCTGTGAGCTCCATTGAAGACCCAGTACCCGTAGAGCTTGGTGGCGATGTCCAGGCTCGCCTCAGTCCGGTCGGCATCAGCCAAGGAAAAAGACAGTGCGGCACGCAGGTTCGGCAGTTCCTGGCGCATCCTGGCAAACCAATCACCCTGCCGCTGACTGAACCAATTAAGATTTGCCCGTTCGGCGAGTTGCCGGTAGTAGTCGCGGTGGCGGCGGCGATAAGACGTTTGCGCACCGCTTTCATCCAGGCGCTCTTGGCCATAATGATTAAGAGTTTCAAGCAGTCGATACCGCGCTATTTTGTCATCGTCCTCGCGAATGAGAATCGATTTCTCAAGGAGGCTCGTCACAAGACCGAGGACATCTTCATGCGCGATACCGTCCCCTGAGCAGACCTGTTCGGCGGCATCAAGGTCGAATCCGGCGGGAAACACGGACAACCGCGCCCACAGCGTCTGCTCCGCCGAGGAGCACAGGTCGTAGCTCCAGTCGACCGTGGCTTTCAGCGTCTGGTGGCGAGGCAGGGCGGACCGGTATCCCTGGGTCAGGAATCGGAAACGATTGTCAAGCCGGTCGACAATCTGTTCGAGTGACAGGGCCCGGAGTCGAACTGCCGCCAATTCCAGCGCGAGCGGGATGCCCTCGAGCTGGCGACACAGCCTCGCCAGCATGGAGCTGTTCTCGGAGCTGATCACAAACTCCGGCCGAACCGCCCTCGCGCGTTCCATGAACAGCATCACTGACTCGTACTGGGCCACCGTACGCGGAGTCACCTGTTCGACCCGGTCCGGTACCGACAACGGAGCGAGCGCCATCACCACCTCCTCCCTGGCCCTCAGGGGCTCCCGGCTGGTCGCCAGGATCCGCAATCCCCCGGCCCCACCGAGGAGCTTCTCGACCAGGGGCGCACACGCTTCGAGCAGATGTTCGCAGTTGTCCAGCACCAGAAGCAGGCGCTTACCCTGCAGAAAATCCACCAGGGTCTCGGCCGAAGACCGGACTGACCGATCTCGCAGCCCCAGAGCGGCTGCAACGTTGCGCGCCAGCAAGTCACCGTCTTGTAGCGCCGCCAGTTCTACTAGCCAGACACCGTCCGGGAACGCCCGCCGGACCTCGGCTGCCACCCGTATCGCCAGCCGTGTCTTACCGACCCCGCCGACACCGGTCAACATCAACAACCGCGTGTCGGAAAGCAGCCTCTTCGCCTCGACCACCTCCCGCCTGCGGCCGACGATGCCCATCGCGTCGGGCGGGAGGCTACCGACCACCTGCGGCGATGCGTCTTGAGCCATAGTTCATGCTAATCGGGAACCCCGAGACAAAAAGCCTCTCACCAGGAGCTTTACGAATTTTCATGGTTACTCAAGTGTGTATCGGGGCCCTGGCGGCTGGTGTGACGCATGAGACCCGTGTGTCAGCGATGACGCGTCGTACCGCTGCCGCCTCCCTATAGATGACGCCCGGCCCACCCCTCCTCCCTAGGTACCGACGCCGGATGAGGCTTTGATGACGGTTGCCGACCGAGTCCGGGGTCGGGGCCGCGACCACGCATCGCCACGCGACCTAGGCCAGACTTGCTGAACCAGTGCTCAGGTTGTCGGACGAGTGAACGTGTCGTAGGCGAGGAGCTCAGGTGTCGAGCCTGGCAGCGCCATCAGGTCCCAGGTCAAGAGCTTTCCCACGACCGCCTGGGCAACCATCTTCCTGGGAAGGCACTTGCACGCCGCATCCCCGGCTGCTCGAGGAAAGAAAGTCGGTCACGTTCCGCTCCAGGGCCAGCACGTAACGCATCGCCGCCCGCAAAGTGACCGAAGGATCAAGATCCTCGGGATACATCAGCGCCTCTTCCAGGTGGAGTCGAAGCGCGGTCAGCGGTGTGCGCAGGTCGTGGCTCAGGTCGCGGGGCGTTCGCCGGGCGAGGTCGTCTGCACCCAGGCAATCGAGAGGGGCCTTGGTCGTCGCAACGTCACGGATCTCGACCACCGGGCCTCCGGATGCATGGGGCGCGCTTCGCGTCTGGTGCTGGCTCATGGTTCGGCCTTCCGTCAAGCTCATCTGCTTACCGGTCCAGCGTGCCTTCAGGGCAGAGGTCGCGGCGGGGGGTGAAGTACGGGTATCACTACCTAGATCTAGTGCAAGATCGGGTGTCCGACCGGGACGGGGATCGCCTCCCGGCCCGCGGGCGCGGGCAAGCGAGCCCATCCAGCCTGATCCCGCCTTCGCATGACAGCCGCCGCCCTCTGCTACCAGATCTTTGCGCTCACGGCCGGCCGACCGGTTCCTCGACTCGGATCCCGCTGGCCTGTGTGGACGGCCGGATCGGTCGTATAGTCCAGTATTCGCTCCTTCAGCCAGACCAGTTGTGAGGAGAGTGCGGGCATGGCGATCCGCCGGTCCAAGTTCACGGCCGATCTTGCCCTGGTCGACATCGACCAGAGGCCCGAGCGGACGCTGACCTCCCGGCTCGAGGGGTCGCTACGCGACGCGATTCGAAGCCGACGCCTGCGCGAAGGCGTTGCGCTGCCGTCATCCCGACACCTGGCGTCGGAGCTCGGATGCTCGCGGTGGGTGGTGGTACAGGCCTATGAACAGCTGATCGCCGAGGGATATCTACAGGCGACGCAGGGCGGTGCGACGCGGGTGTGCGGACTGTCGTGGCGGGCTGCGCCGCAGGACCCAGTGATCGAGCAGCCGGTCACGCGCTACCGGATCGACCTCACCGCCGGGCAGCCGGACATCTCCGCCTTCCCCGCGAGTGCATGGGCACGAGCGACGCAGACCGTCCTCGCCAGCACGGAGTGGGACAACCTCCACTACATCGACCCGTCAGGCATCGAGGCCTTCAAGATCAGCGTCTGCGAGCTTCTCGGCCGCACTCGGGGGGTGGTGGCCGAACCCGACCACGTCCATGCGACCGCAGGGGCCACCCACGCGATCGGGCTGGTCTGCCGGGCGGCCGCACGCGCCGGCCATACCAGGCTCGCTGTCGAGGATCCCGGCTGGCCGCCCCTGCGCGACTTCGCATCGGCCGCCGGGCTCGAGTTGGTGCCGATCCCGGTCGACGAGGACGGGATCAAGGTCGAGGTGCTCGAACGACACCCCGACGTGCGCATGGTCTTGGTCACCCCCGCGCACCAGTTCCCGACCGGGGTGGTGTTGTCGGCAGAGCGACGGCAGGCGTTGGTGCACTGGGCCGAAGCCGTCGGAGGGCTGGTGCTCGAAGATGCCTACGACGCCGAGTTCCGCTACGACAAGCGGCCGGTAGGCTGCCTGCAGGGCATGGCGCCCTCCCGGGTCGCCTTCGTGGGCTCGTCGACGAAGCTTCTCGCGCCAGGGGTTCGGCTGGGCTGGCTCGTCCTGCCGGGGCGCTGGAACCGGCTCGTCGTTGAGGCACGGGAGGGGATCGACCTCGGTGTCTCCGCGCTGGTCCAACTGATCTTCGCCGAGCTCGTCGACAACGGCCAATTGGAGCGGCACCTCAACCGGTCACGACGCCTCTACCGCGCCAGGCGGGCACGGATGCTCGAGGCACTCGACAGGTACCTGCCGGCACTGGAGACTGCTGGAATCGCCGCCGGGCTGCACCTCCTGGTGCGATTGCCTGAAGGAATCGACGAGAACCGCCTGGTGAGTGAAGCGGGTCGACGGGGCGTGAAGGTTTACGGACTGGGGCGCTACGACCACGGCACGAGCGAGCGGCGCGGCCTGGTTCTCGGTTACGCCCGCGCGACCGCGACGTCAATTGAGGACGGTGTGCGAATTCTTGCCGAGTGCTGCGCCGGCCTCGAATGACTGGTCGGACCCGATCCACGGGCTGTCACTCGGCCCGGAAGACGACGTACACCTTGCGCAACCTCTCGTGCACCTCCCAGATGCCGGTCCAGCCGACAGGGAACAACGCCGTGTGCCCGGCCGTGATCTCCACAGGTTCGCCGTCGTCCTGCCGCACCGTCATCCGTCCGGAGAGGACGTGGATGAACTCCCCCCGCTCGTGGAACTCCCATCGCGAAGTGCCGCGTTCGCACTCCCAGACACCCGCCAGGATCCCCTGCCGCTCGGCGGAGAACATGATCTGGCTGCGGGTCGTGATGGGCCCCGCGAGCGGCTGGGCGATCGGTGGTGCAAGCGGGGACTCCCGCAGATCCTCTGCGTTGAGGCTCGATGCCTCGAAACTGATGGTCACGTGCGTCCTTCCGGTCGGGTCGGTGTCATGCGCCCTGGAGCAGATCCCAGATCTGCTGGTCTCGCTCCACAGTCCACACGGTGGGGCGCTCGACCCCGTCGAGCTCCTCCCACAGGCGCGCGACGTTGAACGGCATGCAGTGCTCGAAGATGGGCCAGCGCCCGTAGTCCTCGACCAAGGCGCCGTGGGCGGCAGCGAAGGCGTCTCGCAGCGAACCCGCTGCCCGGTGCACCCCGCCCACCTCACGCAGCATCACCTGGAGGAAGTGGCGGGTCTGCTCGACCGCTTCGTCGACGGCGTCCCGTCCGCGGCTGACGGCGCCCCGGCCGCCGACGAGCACCGCGGCCTCCAGCGAGGCCACCTCGTCCAACGTGCTCACCCAGTTGCGGTGGAAGGCGTCGCCGGTGTAGAGGGCGGCGCGTGACTCGACGAGGTCGCCCGAGAAGAGCACCCGCTGCCCGGGCAGCCATGCCACGATGTCGCCCTCGGTGTGGCCTCGACCCAGGTAGCAGAGGACTAGGTCGCCGCGCTCTCCGCCAAGCGGGATGGTGAGTCGCTCGGAGAAGGTCAGGTCGGGCCAGGTGAGTCCGGGTACGGTCTCGGGGTCCTTGGCCAGCCGCGGCATCCGGGTGAACTCGCTGGCCCAGTCCTCGCGACCGCGTTCCGCGACGAGATGGCGGGTCCGGTCGTGCGCGACGATGACGTCGGCCTCGAACGCGGCGGCACCGAGGGTGCGGACGGCGTGGTAGTGCGAGAGGACCAGGTAGCGCACCGGCTTGTCGGTGTGGTGCCGCAGCCGCTCGAGCCAGTCGGCGGCGGCGCTGGGCGTGGCTCGGGCGTCGAAGCACACCAGGAAGTCCTCTCCCTCGATGGCGCCGACGTTCGGGTCGCCCTCGGCAGTGAGGGCGTAGACGCCGTCGGCCACGACTTCGAGCGTCTCGGTCTTCGCGGTCGTGTCCGCGCTGGAGGCGAAAGGCTTCTGGGGCATGTCAGGCTTCCTTTCCGTAGAGGCTGCAGGCCGTGTCGGCGAGTTCGGCGACGACGTCGCCGTCGGCTCCAGAGGGCCCACGGTCCAGACGTCGCGAAACGAAGCCGTCGGGACGGACCAGGAGGGCGGCTCCGCCCTGGCAGGCACCGAGGACGCGTTCGCGGGCCACTCGCCCGCGCACGGGCAACCTGGTCGGCCCCAGCCCGCCGCCGAGGTGGTGCACAGTCACCTCCACGTCGTCGTGGTCGCCGGCCGGCTGCGGGACGTCGACGACCATCGGGTGCAGCCCGTACGCCGCCCGCAGCCGTAGCGGGTGGCCTCCGCGCGCGAGGCTGGCGGGCAGGTCCGGCATCAGCTCTCCGGACCTGACGGCCGCACGGGACTCGATCGGGTCCGGGACAGTGAGCGAGGACATCGCGACCGGTTCGGGCCGGTAGAAGTGACCCGCGTCGACCCAGCGTCGGGCCGCCGGCACCCGCGTGGCGAGTGCGAGCGTGAGGTCGCGCCGCCAGCGTCCGCGCCTGGTCGTGGGTGCCATGAACGCGGCCGTGTCGGAGGTGACGGAGAAGTGGTGCCGGGCGACGGCGTGCCGCTCTTCGCCATAGGTCGCCAGCAGGGCCGGCGCGGCCTGCCCGGTGACGACCATGCCGAGTTTCCAGGCGAGGTTGTCGGCGTCGGCCAGACCGGAGTTGAGGCCACGTGCGCCATACGGGGCGTAGAGGTGCGCCGCATCACCTACGAGGAAGCAGCGCCCGACCGAGAACCGTGACGCCATGAGCTGTTTGAAGACGTAGGACGTGGACCAGGTCACCTCGTAGTCGTGGTCCCCGATGACGGCTCGGATTCGGCGGTCGAGCGTCCCGTCTCTGGCCTCGGACTCCAGGTCGGGCGGGTGCCCGACCTGGAAGTCGAGGTGCCACAGCGAGAACGGCTGGGGGTGGATCAGTGCCGTGCGGCCGGCCCCGGCCGGGGGATGGAAGACGAATCGGCGCTCGTCGGGGAACGGCAGGTCCGCCCGCACGTCGACGATCAGGTAGTGGTCGTCGTGGGCGTGGCCCTCGAACCGGACGTCCAGCTGCTTGCGCACGGTGGACCTGGCCCCGTCGCAGCCCGCGACGTAGCCCGCGTCGACGTGCACCGGGTCGCCATGTTCGTCCACGAGCTCCGCCGCCACGTGGGTCTCGTGCTGCACGAGGCCCCGGAAGGTGAGTCCGAGACGCAGGTCGACCAGCGGTTCCTCGTCCACCGCGTCGAGCAGCAGACGCTCGGTCTCGCTCTGCGGGAAGTTGACCGCCATCGCGTAGCCGGCCGGGTCGGGGACGGGGAACGGGTCGTGGCGGAGCTCCTTCGTGCCGACGAAGACCCGGGATCCACTCAGCCTGACACCGGTCCGCCCGATCGCGTCACCGACGCCCACCTTGGCCAGGATCTCGAGCGACTCCCCGTGCATGAGCACGGCCTTGGAGCTGAGCCTGATCTCACGGTCGGCAGGATCGACCACCGTGCTGGCCACGCCGTACCGGGCAAGGAGCAGCGCGAGCGTCATCCCGACCGGCCCCCTGCCGACGACGAGGACGTCGGTCCTCAGCGACGCCGTCACGACCGGAGCACCGCCCGTGCGGAGATCTCCACGAGGAACTCCGGACGGGCCAGGCCGGCGACGACCAGGAGCGTGCTCGTCGGCTTCACCGCCCCGGTGAAGCAACGCACCCGGGCCTCGTTGATGGCGAGCAGGTGGTTCCGGTCGATGCAGTACGTGGTCGTCTCGACCACGTCGTCCACGCTGCCCTGGGCTGCCGCCATGATCGCGGCCAGGTTCGCGAAGACCTGCTCGGCCTGGGCCTCCGGGTCGTCCATCCCGACGATCCGGCCCTCCGGGTCGAACGGGACGAGACCGGAGACGAACAGGTCACGCCCATGCCGGACGGCGTAGGAGTAGGCGAACCGCTCGGTCGGACCCGCCGGCAGCGCGGGCGTCGCTACGGCGATCGGCTCCGGCCCGCTCACCGCTCGCCCCCGGCCAGCTCGGCCCAGATGTTGCGCACGCCCCACCAGCGCGAGATCCCCACCTCGTCGGCGATCTGCGAGGCGGCGAGGTAGCCCGGGAAGCCGGTGATGTTCCCGCCGGGGTGCGCGCTGGAACCGGCCAGGTAGAGCCTCTCGACGCCGGGCACGGCGTGCCCCCTCATACCGGGGAACGGACGGTCGACGCCGCGCTGACCGGGACCGAACCAGCCGTGGAACAGGTCGCCGCGCTGCATGCTGGGGAACCGGCGCTCGGTGTCCAGCGGCGTGCCGGCGAACGCGCCGAGCAGGTTCGCCCCACCCAGGTTGGGCGCGTACCCGCGCCAGAAGTCCAGGACCGTCTCCAACTGTCGTTCCTTGTGGGTGTCCCAGTTGGCGGGGTCACCCCCTAGCGCGTACGGCGTTTTCTGCCACATGTACGCCGCGTGGTGTCCCGGTGGCGCCTGCGACGGGTCGTGCACGGTGGGACAGCCACCGATCAGCATCACCTGGTCGGACACGATGCCCCGGTCGGCGTTGTCGTACAGCCGCAGCACGTCGGCCGGGTCGTCCAGGCCGAGGAACGTCAGCCGTGCCTTGTTGATGTCCGGGTTGGCGGCGGCGGCGGTGTAGTCGGGGGCGTCCTTGAGGGCGACGTTGACCCCGAAGATCTGCCCCACCTTCTGATACTTGAAGTCCTGGGTCTTCTGGGTGAGCTCGGCAGGCGAGTCGTCACCGAGCAACTGGAGGAAGGTCTGGTGCGGGTTGAGGCTGCTGGCCACGAACTGGCGGGCGCGGATGAGCGACCCGTCCTCCAACTCGACACCGACCGCGCGCCCGCCCTCGACGACGATGCGGCGCGGGGTGGTCTGCTCCATGATGTGGCCACCGTGCGCGTAGACGTCGTGCTTGAGCGCCCGCGCCAGCGAGTACGAGCCGCCGACCGCGATCTCGCCCGGGACCTGGGAGGCCAGGAAGGTCGGGACCACGTTGCCCTGGTCGGGGACGTTGACGTCGACCTCGCGGATGACGCAGTAGTACAGGAGCATCGCCTTGACCGCGTCGCTCTCGAAGGTGTCCTCGATGAACTGGCGCGGCGACAGCGGCGCGTACTTCAGGTAGCGCCGGCCCAGCTCGGAGCCCCGGAGGATCCGGTCCCGCTTCTCGGGGCTGACCGCGGGAGAAGACATCTCGGGGCCCACGAGCTCGCGCACCACGTCCTGGTGCTCCGCGGCGATGGTGCGCCAGGTGCGGGCGTCGCGCTCGGAGAACTGGGCGATCGACTCCGCGGTCCGCTCCGGGGAGGCGTACCAGACGATGGCGCGCCCGTCGCGCTGGATGCTCGTGATCGAGGGGTCCGGGGCGACGAACCGCACCCCCCAGTCGGCGAGCTGAAGGTCCTTGAACCAGGGCGATGACGTCACGCCCTTGAGCGACACCGCATGGGTGCCATGGAAGAAGCCCGGAAGGGCGTTGTCCTCGGGGGTCTGCAGGCCGCCACCGGCATGCTGGCCCTTGTCGATCGACAGTGTGCTCAGGCCGGTCCGGGCCAGGTAGGCCTGGGTGATGAGTCCGTTGTGCCCGGCACCGATGATGATGCCGTCGTACTCTTTCTCGTAGCCCACGGGGAGGTTCCTCTCTTCGGGCGTCAGCGGTTGTCGTAGACGGTGCGGTCGCCGACGCGGGTCTGGAGGACCCGGATCGAGCGAAGGTCCTCGGGACGGGTGGCCAGTGGGTCCCTGTCGAGCGCGACCCAGTCGGCCAACTGCCCCGGCACGAGGGCGCCGCGCTCGTGGTCCGCGAAGGCGAGCCACGCGGCCGAGGTGGTGTACATGGCGAGGGCGGTGGCCACGTCGACGCGCTGCTCCGCTCCGGCCACGCCCCTTCCGGCGACCAGCCGGGTGACGGCGTCGTGGATGCCCGCGATCGGGTCTGTCGGGGTCAGCGGCGAGTCGGAGCCACCGGCCACCACCACTCCGGCGTCGAGCCAGGAGCGCAGCGGGGATGCGGCGTCCGCCACCTCACGCCCCCACATCTCGGCGAGACGCGGGGCGATCCAGGTGTGCATCTGCGGCTGGGCGGCCAGCCCCATCCCGAGGGCGGCGGCGGTACGCATGTTGCCGGCGGTGGGTCCGAGGTAGGCATGGATCAGGGAGCAGCGCAGCCCGGCCACCCGGGTGCGCGGGGCAGCGGCCAGTGCGGCCAGTGCCGCGTCGACGGCCAGTCCACCGATCGCGTGGATGCCCAGCGACCAGCCGGCCCGGACACACTCCTGCACGATCAGCGCTAGCCGGTCGGCCGCCACGATGCGGGTGCCGTGGTCACAGGTGCCGGGATAAGGGTCGCGCACCCAGGCGGTGCCCATCGAGACGACGCCGTCGAGGAAGACCTTGATCGCGCCGTACCTCAGCCAGGAGTCACCACTGCCGCTGGGGCCCGCGAGCCCGGCCAGCCAACCGGCCACATCGTCGTCCGACAGGTCCGGCTCCAGGACCGGCATCATCGTCGTACGGACGGTGAGCGCACCACGGTCGCGCGCCGCGGCGTACGCCGCCCGCTCCGGGGCGGTCAGGGCCGGGTCGATCACAGCGGTGACACCGCGACGGTGGTACTCCTGCTGCACGTCCGTGAGCGCCCGCAGCAGCTCGCGTCGCGAGGGTTCGGGCACCAGTCGCGAGACGAGGCGCATCGCGGGCGCCTCCTGGAGTTCACCTGACGGCTCGCCGTCGGGGCGACGGACGATGTGGCCGCCGGCCACGTCCGGACTGCCCGCGTGGAGGCCGGCGGCCTGCAACGCCCGCGAGTTGACCGAGGCGGCGTGCCCCAGGCGGGGCAGGTAGACCGGCACGTCGGGGCAGTACGCGTCGAGTTCCTCACGGTCGGGCATCCGGCGTTCGGCCAGGTCCTCGACGAACCATCCCTCGCTCGAGGTGATCCAGGGCAGGTCCGGATGCCGCGCGGCGTACTTTCTCAGGCGGTCGCCGATCTCGGCGATGCTCCGGCTCCCGGACAGGTCCAGGGCCCCGTGCCGCATCCCGGTCCAGAGCATGTGGTTGTGGCTGTCGGTGAATCCCGGGAGCACCGTGGCCCCGCGCAGATCCAGGAGCTCGGCCCGAGCCGAGGCGAGCCCGCGCACCTGGTCCCACTCCCCCACGGCGGCCACGCGACCGTTCCGGCACAGCAGCGCGGAGCCCTCCGGATGCGCGGTGCTCATCGTCCGTACGGTTGCGCGAACCAGGGTCTCGGAAGGGGTCTCGCTGGGCATACGAGGACGCTAGAGCGGCGACTGGTTCGGAGCACAGACCACTGCCGCACTGTCCGACCAGACCAGTTTCGCCCTCACAGGCTCATCCCACCGTCCACCGGCAGAACGACCCCGGTCAGGTAGTCCGACGGGCCGGTCACCAGGAACTCCAGCACGTCCGCGCACTCCTCGGGGCTGCACAGCCGCCCAAGGGGGATGGTCGACAGCGCCTCCTCCATCCCGACGGCACGGATCTTGGCGAGCACGCGTTCGGTGCCGACCGCCCCAGGGACCATCACGTTGGCGTTGACGCCGTACGGCGCGACCTCGCGTGCGAGCGACCTGGTGTACGCGATCACCGCCGCCTTCGCGGCCGCGTAGTGGGCGTAGCCGCCATCCGCCCGTGGCCGCAGCGCCGCGACCGACGAGACCGTCACGATCTTGCCGCGACCGCGCGCCGCCATCCCCGCGGCGAGCGGCCCGCAGATGTTCACGACGGTGGCCATGTTGGTCTCGTAGGCACCGGAGAACGCCGGCCATCCGGTCCGCGTCGGCGAGTTCTCCCACATCTCGCCGGTGCCGCCCCCGGCGTTGCAGACGCAAACGTCGACGGGCCCCCATGCCTCCGCGACGCGTTCGAGGACGGCCTCGACCTCGTCGGCGACCGTCAGGTCGCAGTCGACCCTCCACACGTCGGCTTCTCCGACGCCGCCGGCAGGTGGGACGGGGTCGTGCGTCCGGTCGATCGAGACCACGCGGGCGCCGCGCGCCGCGAGTCGCTCGACGAAGGCCAGCCCCATCCCCCGTGCACCACCGGTCACGACCGCGATCCGTTCGTCCAGGCTTCTCGCGTCGGCGGCCGGCGCGCTGCTCCCGCCCATCAGTAGGACGCCCGTCCACCCGACACGTCGAGCACGGCTCCCGACGTGAACGTGCAGGCAGGGGAGCACAACCAGGCGATCGCCTCGGCCACCTCCGCCGGCTGCCCCAGTCGCCCGAGCGGTGTCCGTTGCAGCACGTAGTCCATGAGCCCCTCGGCTCGCTTCGTCATCTCGGTCTCGATCACGCCAGGGGTCACACAGTTGACGAGCACACCCATCGGGCCCAACTCCCGCGCCAATGCCTTCGCCAGCCCGATCACACCGGCCTTCGACGCGCTGTAGGCGACGCTGCGCGGGTTGCCTTCCTTACCCGCCACCGAGGCCACGAGGACGATCCGTCCCCACCGCTGGCTCGCCATCCGCCGCGCGGCCGCGCGGGACAGGTTGAGGCTGCCGGCGAGGTTGACCGCGAGGACCTCGGCCGCCTCGTCCGGCGACGTCTGATCGAGGGTGGCGTCCGGGCCCGGGACACCGTGGCTGGCGACCACAACGCCGAGGCCGGGCGGAGACTCCGCTGCGAGCGCGACGAGGTCCTCGACCGCCTCGTGATCCCGGACGTCGACCCGATGCCCGCTCGCGCTGCAGCCGGCCTCGCGGAGTTCCTCGACGACCGCGGTGCAGTCCGCCCGGTCCGCGAGCAGGAGCCGGTGCCCCCGGGCACCGAGCAGCCGCGCGGTCGCAGCCCCGATGCCCCCGGCGGCGCCACTCACGAGGGCCACTCCCCGAGCATCGGCCGCGTCCATCGGTTCACCCGCCATGGTTCCCACTCCCACCTGCCCGCCAACGACTCCAGAGCGATCTTGGATACATATTACATAGAGCAAGGTGAATCGTCCCTGAATCATTGACACTCCGCCCGTGCGACTCCTATCTTCTGGATACATTTCATGGGAAGGACCGTCCATGCTCACCTGGCCCCTCCGCGCTCGGCGCCTCATCCCTCTCGCCTCTATCGCCGCCGCCTCCGTCGCCCTCTCCAGCTGCGGGAGCACAGGCCCCCAGTCGGCCGGTGGGTCCGCCGTCACCTTCGTCTCCAACGGCGGCAACCTCCAGGACGCGCAGGAGGCCGCCTGGCTCAAGCCCTATGCCAAGGAGACGGGCGTCTCGGTCGTCCAGGACGTCGGATCCACCGACTACGCGAAGATCAAGGCGATGGTCGACTCCGGCCGCGTCACCTGGGACCTCCTCGACGTGGCGGGCGATTTCGGAGCCGACGCCAAGACCCAGGCCCTGCTGCAGCCGCTCGACTGCGCGGTCATCACATGCGCCGACGGCGACAAGTACCGTGTGCCGCTGCACACCTGGGCCGCGGTGCTGGCCTTCAACGACAAGTCCCTCAAGGGCAATCCCACGTCCTGGAAGGACTTCTTCGACGTCAAGACTTTTCCGGGCAAGCGGGTGGTCTGGAAGGAGCCGGTGGGCACCGGGTTGCTCGAGGGCGCGCTCCTCGCCGACGGGGTGGCGCCCAAGGACCTGTATCCGCTCGACGTCAACCGGGCGCTCGCCAAGCTCAGAACCATCAAGGACAGCATCATCTGGTCGGCGAGCCCCACCGAGACCATCGAGGCGCTCAGCAGTGGTGAGGCCAGCATGGGCCTCACCTTCGCGAGCCAGGTGTACGCCGCCGTGAAGAACGGCTCGCCACTCCACGTCGTCTGGGACGGCTACGGCCTCGGCGGTGACTACCTCGTCGTCCTCAAGGGCGCTCCCAGCACGGAGCAGGCGATGAAGCTGGCCGCCTACATCACCTCGGTCGAGCACAACGCGGACCTCTCGAAGATCTACCCGGTCGCGCCGGCCACCACCGGTGCGACCCCGGACCCGAAAGCGCCGACCTACGCCTACCTGCCCGCCGGCAAGGGCGGCACGTCCTACCGCTTCGACGACGCGTTCAACGCGAAGCAGTACGAGACCGTGTCCCACCAGTTCGTCGAGTGGCTCCAGAAGTGACCAGACGGTCCGCACGCAGGGTCGGCTGGAACTGGCTGGCCGTCCCTGCGGTCGCCTTCCTCGGGGTCGCCTTCTTCTGGCCGCTGCTCGACATGCTCCACATCAGCCTCACCGCCCCGGGGCCGGAGAACTACAAGTTCTTCGGCAAGTCCCCGGTCTTTCTTCGCTCGTACCTGACGACGTTCCGGATCGCGGTCGTCGTCACGGTCCTGTGCCTGGTGATCGGCTATCCATACGCGTACGTCATGAACCGCGCGAAGGGCCACACCGCCATGGTCCTGACGTTCTTCGTCCTGCTGCCCTTCTGGTCGAGCATCCTTGTCCGCACCTATGCCTGGACCGTGTGGCTGCAGGACACCGGTGTCGTCAACTCGACACTGCGGTCCGCAGGCCTCACCACCGAGCCCGTCCAAATGATGCGCAACGACATCGGCACCGTCATCGGCATGGTGCACGTGCTGCTCCCGATCATGGTGCTGACCCTGTACGCCGGGATGCGGCGCGTCGACGTGACGCTCGTGCCGGCCGCCCACATCCTCGGGGCCCGGCCGTTCGCCGCCTTCCGGAAGGTGTTCCTGCCGCTGACGGTGCCGGCCGTCTTCTCGGGCTGTGTGCTGGTCTTCGTCATCTCGCTCGGGTTCTACCTGACCCCCGCCATCCTGGGCGACCCCGCCGACGTGATGGTCAGCCAGCTCATCGTCGAGCAGACCACGAGGCTGCTGAACTTCGGCGTCGGCAGCGCCCTGGGCATGGTCCTGCTCGGCGCCACGCTCGGCGTGCTGGCCCTCGCCAGCCGGGTGGTGTCGCTCGACCCGACCGGACGGAGCAAGTCATGAGGATCTCGGCCGGAACCGTCGCCCTGCGCACGTGGACCGTCCTGGTCGCCGCGTTCATGGTGATCCCGACCCTGGTCATCGTTCCGATGGCGTTCACCGAGAGCTCCCGGCTCAGCTGGCCGCCCAGGGGCTTCCAGATGGGCTGGTTCCAGATGCTGCTGACCGACCCCGAGTGGCGTGCCGCCACTGCCACCAGCGTCTCGGTCGCCCTGTGGACCGCGCTGACCGCCACCCTGCTGGGCGCGCTGCTCTCGCTCACGCTCGTGCGGGGCTCGTTCGCCGGACAGCGCACCCTGAACGTGCTGATGATGAGCCCGATGATCGTGCCCGTCGTCATCGTGGGCGTGGGCTGCTACTTCGCCTACGTCCGGCTCGGCATCGCCGGCACGACCCTGGGCCTGGTCGCGGCTCACACAGCGCTCGCGCTGCCGCTTTCGGTCGTCTCGATCTCGACGAGCCTCCGCACGATCGACCCCGACCTGGAGCGCGCGGCGGCGGGACTCGGCGCGCGCCCCGTCACGGTCTTCCGGCGGATCACGCTCCCCCAGCTGGCCTCGGGCCTGGCGGCGAGCGCGATCTTCGCCTTCATCACCTCATGGGACGACGTGGTGGTGGCCGGCTTCATCACCAGCCCGACCGTGCGCACGCTGCCCGTCGTCATCTTCAACCAGTTGCGGACCGGCCTCGACCCCACGGTGGCCGCCGCTGCGACCCTCCTGATGCTCGTCACCACGGTGGCGCTTCTCGCGCTGGGCATCGGCTCATTCCTGCGTACGAGGAGACGAACGTGACGTCCATGCAGAGACGCACCAGTCCGGCCGTGGTCTCGACCAGCGGCGGCCACCTGCGGCTGACGGGAGTCGGGACGACCTTCGGGAACGTCACGGCCCTGCGGAACATCGACCTCGACGTCGCACCGGGGACCTTCCTCACCCTGTTGGGCGCGTCGGGCTCCGGGAAGAGCACGACGCTCAACGCGATCACGGGTTTCGTACCGCCCGATCGCGGCAGCGTGACCCTCGACGGACGCGACATCACCTCGGTCCCGCCGCACCGGCGAGAGATCGGTATGGTGTTCCAGAACTACGCGTTGTTCCCGCACATGAACGTCACCGACAACGTGGCGTTCCCGCTGGAGGTGCGCGGCGTCCCCAAGGCCGAGCGACGACGGCGCGCCGCCGAGGTACTCGAGCGGGTGCACCTCGACGGTTACGGATCGCGCCGACCGCACGAGCTGTCCGGCGGCCAGCAGCAGCGCGTCGCGCTCGCGCGGGCCATCGCCTTCGAACCTCGCCTGCTGCTGATGGACGAGCCCATGGGCGCCCTGGACAAGAACCTGCGTGAGGCACTCCAGATCGAGATCGTGCGGCTCCATCGCGAGCTGGGCGTCACCATCGTGTACGTGACCCATGACCAGGAGGAGGCCCTGGCGATGAGCGACAGCATCGCCGTCTACCGGAACGGGGAGATCAGCCAGCTCGGCACCGCGGAGGAGCTCTACGAGTCCCCGGGTTCGCTCTACGTCGCCGAGTTCATGGGCGAGTCCAACGTGTTCCGCGGCTCGGTCTCCGAGCACCGGGACGGACGCGTGATCGTCTCCCCGTACGGCATCACCGGCCTTACTGCGACGTCGCCGGACGGCACCGGTCATCCCCTTCGGCCCGGTGGCCAGGTCGCGCTCATGGTCCGTCCTGAGCGGATGCGGGTCGAGCCCGACCACGGACAGGAATCCGCCCCCGGGCACAACACGATCTCCGGGCTGCTGACCAACGTGATGTACCTGGGCGCGAGCGTCAAGTACTACGTCCAGCTGAGCTCCGGCGAGCACCGCCACGTGCGCTCGGCCGCGGACACGCGCCGGGATCTCGCGGTCGGCGACCGCGTACGGCTGACCTGGCGGGTCGGCGACGACGTCTTGTTCACCGACCTGGAAGAGGGCCGGGTCCATGGCTGAACCCGCCCAGGAGATCCTCGGCTACCCGTCGGTGTGGTCGGTGACGCCGGGAGGGACCGTCGCGTTCCACGTCAGCTGCGCTTCCAGCTACCACGCGGAGATCGTCCGGATCACGCGCGGCGGCCCCCGCACGGACGGCACGCCCGACGTTCTCGACTGCCTTCCGGTCGGGGCCGACCTCGACGGCGAGTACGCCGGCCGGGTGCAGCCGACCCGCCCTGGCTCGGCGATGACGGCGCCCATCGCCGTAACGACCGCGGCCGCCCTGACGCTCCAGTGTTGGGTCTACCCCACGCTGTCGACCGGTCAAGACCAGGGCGTCGTCGCGCTCCCGGGAGGCCCGGCGCTGCTGCTCGACGCCACCGGGGCGGCCACGGTCCGCTGCGGCGACCTGGTCGTGAGCACCGGCGCCCCCCTGCTGCTGCACCACTGGCACCTGCTGACCGCAAGCGTCGACCGCAGCAGTGGCACCGTGGCCGTCGTCTGCCGGCGGCTCAGAACCTACGCGGGCGTCGACGACGTCGCGCGCGCGACCGCCGAGGGGGCCACTGGGCCGGCCTGGCAGATCAAGGGCGACCTGCTGGTCGGCCGCTTGGGGGTCGACACGTCGGGCCGTGCCGTCGGCAGCTTCAACGGGAAGCTGGAGGCTCCCCGGCTGTGGGCCGGCGCCGCAGCGGTCGACGAATTCGATTCCCTGTCGGGCGATCCGGCCTCCGCCGGGGGCCTGACCTTGATCGGTTCGTGGGATCTGGGGCGCGACCCGGACAGTGCGCGCGTCGTCGACGCCTCCGGCCACGAGGCGCACGGACGCCTGGTCAACGCGCCTCTGCGGGCCGTCACCGGTCACCTCTGGGACGGCACTGCGATGTCCCCGGCCGAGGAGCCGAGCCACTACGCCGCGGCGCACTTCCACGACGACGACCTGGCCGACTGCGGCTGGGAGGTGGACTTCTCCTGGCAGGTACCGGCGGACACACCGAGTGGCGTCTACGCCGCCCGGTTGCGGTCGGGGACGGCCGAACGACACGTGCTGTTCTTCGTCCTACCCGCGCCGGGCAGGCCCACGAGCGATACCGTTCTGCTGGTGCCCACCTACACCTATCTCGCCTACTCCAACTACCGCCTCGACCTCAACCGGGCGGTGGAGCTGACCGGCAGACCCGTCGGGGAGCTCCACGAGGTCGACGCGATCCTCACCGAGCGTGGCGATCTCGGTCTGTCGCTCTACAACCGCCACCGCGACGGCAGTGGGACCGCCCACGTGTCGCGACTGCGTCCGGTGCTGTCGATGGAACCGAGCTATCCGTGGTCCCTGAGCGGTGGAGGAGGCTGGTGCCTCAGTGCCGACCTCTACCTGGTGGACTGGCTGACCGTGGCCGGCATCGACGTGGACGTCGTGACCGACGAGGACCTGCACCGCGAAGGCGCCGACCTGCTGAACGGCTACTCCACGGTGCTCACCGGCTCCCACCCCGAGTACGTGACCGAGCAGATGCTCGACGCCCTGTCGGGTTATCTCGACGACGGCGGGTCGCTGATGTACCTCGGCGGCAACGGCTTCTACTGGGTGACGACCGTGCTGTCCGACCGGCCCGATGTGATCGAGCTGCGGCGCGGCCTGGCCGGTACGCGTGCCTGGAGTAGCGAGCCCGGCGAGGAGCACCACACCAACGGTGAGCGTGGTGGCCTGTGGCGTCACCGCGGGCGCGCGCCCCAGCGGCTGGTCGGCGTGGGCTTCACCGCTCAGGGCGGCGACTCGGCGTCCTACCGGTTCGAACCCGACGCCCAGGACCCGCGCGTCGGGTTCGTCGTCGCCGGAGTGGACATCGAGGCTCCGCTGGGCGACTACGGCCAGAACATGTCCGGCGCGGCCGGGGCGGAGATCGACCGGACCGACGTGTCGCTCGGGACCCCGCCCGGCACGTTCGTGCTGGCCACCTCGCGAGGCCGACATAGTGACATGATGCAGCGTGCGATCGAAGAGGTCCCGGCCATGAAGCCCGGTCAAGGCGGGTCCGAGTCCGCCGAGGTCCGCTCCGATGTCGTCTACTTCGAAACGGCGGCAGGGGGCGGAGTCTTCAGCACCGGCTCCGTCAACTGGATCGCCAGTCTCTCCCACCAGGACTACGACAACGGGGTCGCCCGGATCACCCGGAACGTCCTGGACGACTTTCGTCAGCGCGCCGCCGGTGAGGCCTTGTGAGTGGGTCGGCAGAGTTCCCTCCCCGCGAGCCGGGCGAGACGATGGCCACCTACGCCACGCGGGCTCTCCGCACAGCCATCCTCGAGGGCCGTCTCGCCGCCGGCGCACGGATCGGCCAGGAATGGGTCGCCGAGGCGCTCGGCGTCAGCCGCATCCCGGTACGGGACGCGCTGAGGAATCTGGAGAGCGAGGGACTGGTCCGGCTCTCCCCCAACGTCTCGGCCCGCGTAGCCGACATGGACCTCCAGGAGTTCGTCGAGGTCTACCTCATGCGCGAACGCCTCGAGCCGCTCGCGATCGAGCACAGCGCGGTCAACCTGACCGATGCCGACATCGCCGAACTCGAGGAGCACTGCCGCGAGTTCGAGCAGGCCGTGATGCCGGAGCACGGCAGCCGCGATCTGGAGCGCGCCCTGTCGAGCGACCGGGCGTTCCACCTCGCCAGCATCAAGGCTGCCGGCATGCCGCGCCTGCAGCGCCTGGTCCAGGACTTCTGGAACTCCTCGCAGCACTTCCGGCGCGCCTACATGGGGGTGGCGACGCCCATCGACCGTGAGGTCGTGATCGCCGAACACAACTTGTTGATCGACGCCCTGCGCCACCGCGACGGTGAGCGGGCCGGCACCCTGCTGCGCCAGCACATCCGCTACACCCGGGTCGCGCTGATCCGTCACCTCTCCGCCACCGGGCAACCGCAGGAGCCCTCTTCGGACGACTGACCCTCGGCGGAGTGCCGCCCGCCTCCCGACGGGACGTCCAAGGTGGGGTTCCTGTCAAAGAACCCGGCGGGCCTGAGCGTGAACCCGGTGTGGTCCACCGGCATCACCGGCCAGTCCTCGGTGCGCGGGAAGTGCGTCAGTCCGAAGGTGTGCCACACCACGATGTCCTGGCCGTCGATGTCGCGGTCGGCCGCGGCGTACGCCGGGAGCCCGGCACCGCCCGGGTGCCTGTTGACGAAGTCTCCGGCCGCGTACTTCTCGCCGGGCGCCGCGCGGGTCACCCACAGGTGCCGCGTCGCGAAGGCCGCTCGCCGGGCGATGGACGACGACGGGTCGGCGAGGAGCGTCGGTTGGCCTTCGGGGTGCAGGGCGTAGGCCACCGGCTCGCCCACCCGGTTGAGGGAGTTCGGGTTCACCACGTGCCAGGTCCTGCCGGTGGAGGCGTCGGCGAACCGCTGCGCCTCGGACTCCCGCGTCAGCGGAGTGCGGGACCGGGTGAAGGCGTTGCCACGAGGGTTGGCGGGGCCGACCGGCATCCGCACGGCCTCGACCTCCTCGACCCGGTTGGTCGGCCCGTCGACCGCCATGTGGAGACGCGCGCAGAACAGGTGCTGGTGGAACGGCGCGCCCAGGCCCGGTGCGATCTGTGCCGTGTGGCGGCAGTCCGGGTCCCGCACGGCCGACGTGAACACGATGCCGGTCGCCTTGGCCTCGAACGCGATCGTCCCGTCCAGGTAAAGGTAGAAGTAGAAGCCGTAGTCGTAGTTCCCGACGGTGGTGAAGAAGGAGACGACCATCCGCCGGTTCCTGCGCGTCTCGCTCGACAGGGCCCACGGGTCGCTGTGCTTCCACAGCACCCCGTAATCCTCCTCGTGGAGACAGATCGCGTTCTTGATGACGTGCGGCTCGCCCTGCGCGTCCGCCACGACCGCGTCGAGGTAAGTGATCTCCCCGAGGCAGTCGCAGCCCAGCTCGAGTGAGTTCGCGTAGCGGCCCACCAGGTACTCGCCGGTGTCGAAGTAGTTCTGCCAGGACCGGACCGGTGAGGGGTCGCCGTAGGGGACGACCATCTCGCTGATGGACGCGCGGTGCAGCACGGGTCGCAACCGGCCCTCGTCGCGGAACCCGACCTGGTGCAGGATCAGTCCCTCGCGGGCGTCGAACCCGAGCCGCAGGTCCCAGTTCTCCCACTGCAGGTGGCGGCCGGCCAGGGTGAAGCTCGGGCCTTCGGGCTGAGTGATCAGCAAAGGACGCTGTGAACTGCGCGGCGGCTCCTCGCGGAGATGGTAATTCCCGTCGTCGCCGTCGGGGACGTCGACGGCGCCCTCGTCCAGTACCTCGGTGACCCGGCGCGCGACGATGTCGACGAAGGCGACCAGGCCGTCCACCGGATGCGCCCAGGCGTGGTCGTCGGGATGCCGCTGCTGGAACGCCAGCGCACGCAGGATCCGTCGCCCCTCCTCCTCAAGATCGTCGAAGACGCCTGCGGACAGGGCCGCCGCGCGCACCTGGTCGGGTCGCAGGCCCCGGCGGGCCAGTGCCGTCACCCACCGGTCGTCCTCGGCCAGGACCCGCTCCGCGAGCTCGTACTCCTCGTCGAGCACCGGCGACTGTCCCTCCGTTGCCGCGTCGAGGATGCGCTCGCTGAGCACTTCCGCGTCGGTGACCGACACCAGCACATCGCGGTCCTCCACCCGCGTGGTCTCGTGCAGCACAACCCGTGCCCGGCGCTCGGGGCGAACCTCGGCCTCGAGCTCGCCGCGCGTCGGCTCGTCGAGTCCGACGTAGGCCACGCGCACCGAGGCGGTCAGCAGGCCCGTCTCGAGCAGCGTCCGGGTGACCTCACGCAGTTCGTCCTCCGTCAGCGGGTCGAGCGGATGGGGCTGCGCCGCGTCGTGAACGGTCACGATGACCTCCTCCGGTGCGTTGGATACATTTTCGGCATCCGGTCTCACATTCGCGCAGTTCGGAGACTGAATCTCGCATCAATGTATCCAAGTTGCCAAGGCTTGGGCTAGTGTCTCTGGCCATGAGTTCCGAGACGCGACCAGCCGAACCCGCAGCCCCGCCCCCGGCGCCCACGCGTCACGGCGGGCACCTCGTGGCCGAGATCCTCGAGCGCAACGGCGTGACCCACGTGTTCGGCCAGGACTCCCCGGAGTGGCTGTTCGAGGCCCTCGGGGACAGCCCGGTCACGGCGACGGTCATGCGCGACGAACGCAGCGCCGGCTTCGCGGCGGACGCCGTCGCCCGCGCCACCGGGCGACCGACCGTCGCCACCGGCATCCACGGGCCCGGCGCGATGAACCTTCCGATCGCCCTGCTCGAGGCGAAGGCCGCACAGAGCCCGGTCATCGCGCTCGTCAGCGGCGTGGAGACGCACCTCCACGGGACGGGCGCCTTCCAGGAGACCGACCAGGTCGGCATCGTCACACCGTTGGTGAAGTTCGCGGCACGAGCCGCCCGGCCGGAGGACGTCGAGCCGACGCTCCAGCAGGCCATCGACGTCGCCATGACCGCCCCTCGAGGCCCGGTTCTGGTCGAGCTTCCCAACGACGTGATGAAGGCCGACGCGCACCGGGCACAACCGGTCGATGAGCCGGCCGTGGCAGCCTCCCCCGTGGCCGCGGCGTCCACTCTCGACCAGGCGGTCACCCTCATCGAAGCGGCTGCTCGGCCCGTCCTCCTCGTCGGCAACGGTGCGCGCCAGGCCGGCGTCGGTGCCGGTGTCACCGAACTCGCCGAGCGGCTCGGAGCCCCCGTCTGCACGACCGCGATGGGTCGTGGCTGCTTCCCCGAGCGGCACCCGCTGTACGCCGGGGTCGCCGGCTTCATGTCGTACCGCGAGGACGGTTCCGGCTGGGTGGCCAACGAGGCCCTGCGTTCCGCCGACGTGGTCGTGGTTCTCGGCTCGGCCATGGACGGGGCCACCACCGACCTCGGCCGGCTGCCCGGCCCCGCATGCAGGGTGGTCCGGGTCGACGTCGAGGACGTCGGCTCACGATTCGCCGCGCAGGACGTGACTCTGGTGCGTGACCTCGTCGAGAAGACGCTGCCCCAGTTCCTCGAGCGGCTCGCGACGACCCCGCGCGACCCCTGGATGGACCTGCCGGCACGCTGGGACCAGGTGCGGGCCCGCCAGCAGGCCGTGGCCGCGGATCCCGTGGACGTCGGCCTCCACCCGGCCCGGCTGTTCCGTGAGCTCGGCGCCCTGCTCCGGCCCGAGGACCTGGTCGTGTGCGACGCCGCGTACAGCAGCGTCTGGGCGTTGAGCTATCTCGCCCAGGGCGAGCACTTCGACCAGATCGTCTACGGGCGCGCCGCCGGGACGCTGGGCTTCGGCTTCCCCGGCGCGATAGGCCTTGCCAGGGCCCACCCGGGCCGTCGGGTGGTCGCCCTGGTCGGCGATGGCGGGTTCGGTTTCGGCTGGGGCGAGCTCGAGACGGCCCGGCGCCACGACTGCGACGTCACCTGCATCGTGCTGAACAACGGGGCCTTCGCCTACCAGCGGCTCTGGCACGACCTCAACGAGGGCACCTCTCGCGACCTGGACTTCGTGGACGTCCGTCACGACCTGCTGGCCGAGGCCGTGGGGGTGTCCGGGCACCGCGTCGAGGCCGCGGAGGATCTGCGACCTGCCCTCGTCGCCGCACTCTCGACCGATGGACCGACGCTCGTTGACGTCGTCGTCCCGGTCGACACCCTGCCTCCCTTCGACATGATGCGCCACGTGGGGGTCTGATGACGCGCCTGACCTACGACTCCGCCTTGAGCCTCCTTCCGGCCACCGTTCCCCCGTCGGGCAGCGGCGTCACGCACATAGAGGAGACCCCGCTGGCCGACATCGCCGCGGAGTTCGGCACACCGACCTGGGTCGTCTCCGAGCGCCAGCTCGAGCACAATCACGGCGCCCTGCGCGCGGCATACGACGCCATCGACCAGCGGGTCGAGATCGCGTTCTCGATGAAGGCGAACAACAACCGGGCCGTCATCACCACCCTTTGCCGCAGCGGTGCCCTCATCGACGCGAGCTCGGAGTTCGAGGTGACGGCGGCACTCGACGCAGGTATCCCGGCCGCGAACATCATCGTCAACGGCAATGGCAAGTCGGCGACGTACCTCGACCTCGTCGCCCGGATCGGCGTACACCAGGTCAACGTCGACTCCCTCGCCGAGGCCGAGCGACTCTCCGAGGCCGGACGACGCCACGGTCGCGTCGTGCCATGCGTGGTGCGCGCCAAGTTGCGGTACAGCCGCCTGCTGGCCCAGGACCCCGCGTACGAGCGCACGCTGCGGGTGGCGGAGGCCAAGTTCGGGTCGAGCATCCCGACCGGAGCGGCCGAGACCCTCGTCACCCGGATCGCGGAAGACCAATGGCTCGACTATGTCGGGCTCTCCCACCACGCCGGGTTCGCCGGCTACCGCGCCGACTTCGATGCGCAGCGCCAAGTCATGCACGTCCGGGAATGCGCCCGCGAACTCGCCGCGTTCGCGGCGCACCTCAAGGCAGCGCGGGATATCACGACCCGGCGCATCAATCTGGGGGGCGGCCTGCGCCAGGGCAGACGTGTCCTGCTCAGCACCCCGGGCAACGCAACCGATGCCGAGCTGCGCGACCTGCCGGACGTGCGTGAGCACGCGCAGGCCCTGGCCGCAGGGCTCCACGAGGGCGGCTGGCCCGACGTCGTCGTACAACTGGAGTCCGGCGGCTTTCACGTAGGTGACGCGGTCACCCTGCTGACGCGAGTCCAGGACGTCAAGGACGTCGACTGGTTCAGCAGCCGCCGCTTCGTCACCGTCGACTCCGCGGCCACCATGTTCATGACCCGGTCGCTGACCCGGGCCGGTCACGGCATCGTCGTTGTCGGAGCCACGTCGTCGGCCCCGCATCCGACGCCGGTCGAAGTCGTCGGCCCCACGTGCTCGTACGACTCCATCGCCGAGGACATCGAACTTCCCGACGTAACGCCGGGGGATCTCCTGCTGGTCCTCAACCAGGGCGCCTACTGCGAGACGGCCTCGACCCAGTTCAACGCGATCCCCCGACCCGCCACCGTCCTCGTCCGCGGAGCGAACCCGGTGCTCGCCCGTCGTCGCGAGGAGGCCGCGGACGTCTTCTCCCGCGAGCTGCTCCCCGCACTCGAACCCGACACCCACTCCATCACCCCGGGAGACCACCCATGACAGTGCTGCAGGATGAGGTCAGTGCTCGCGCCTTCGCCGTCCGCATCTCCGAGGAGACCCCGCGTGACCGGCGCGGGGTCAACCTGCTGAGCGACGCGCTCGCGGAGCGCGGGATCGTCGCCGAACGTGTGGAGGGCCGCGACGGCCCGTACCGCAAGACCGACTGGGAGGACGACCTGCGCGACTCCGCGGCCGTCTTCCAACAGGCCGCCGACCACGTCCGGACCGCGGTGACCAGTGGCCGACGCTCGGTTGTTCTGTCGACCGACTGCTCCATCGCGATCGGCACCTTTCCCGCCGTCCACGCAGCCCGCCCCGAGGCCAAGGTCGTGTGGTTCGACTCCCACTCCGACTTCGACACCCCGGTCACCACCAGCGGCGGCTTCCTGGGCTGCATGAGCCTCTCCGGTGCCTGCGGCGTGTGGGACACCGGGCACGGGGAGTTCCCGCTCGAGCAGGCCATCCTCGTCGGTGCCCGCTCGCTCGACGACGACTTCGACATCGCGGGCCAGCGCCAAGCGGAGGCGAGCGCGCTCACCATGATCCCGGTCGCCGAGGACACGGCCGAGAGGGTCGTGGCTGCGATCGGCGGTGCTCCCGTCTACGTGCACATCGACCCGGACGTGCTCGACGTGAGCGTCAACCCCGTCTGGTACGGCCGCGACCGGGGCTTCGACTACGAACAGGTCCTCACGGTGCTCCGGGGGATCGCCGACGCCTCGGACGTCATCGGGGTCGAGATGACCGCGCTGCACAGCCCGGACGACCTGGGGTGGCGGCGTCGGGTGACCGAGTTCGAAACCGACTGCGTCTGCACCCTCCTCGGCGTCGACGCCCCGGGCGGTGTGGCATGAACTCCACGTTCGCGACCTTCAACCCCGCTACCGGCGAGCACCTTGCAGACGTGGCCCTCACCTCTGAGAACGACCTGGACAACGCGGTGGACGCCGCGACCGAGTCGCTGAGGCACGGTAGCGCTTGGCGCATCATGACACCCGCCGCGCGGGCCCGGGTGCTCTGGCGGATCGCCGAGCTCGTCGAGGCCCACGCCGCTGAGCTCGCCGAGCTCGAGACCCGTGACCAGGGACAGCCCCTCGGCATCGCTCGACACGTCTCAGTCGCCGCGACCGCCGAGCACTTCCGCTACTTCGCGGGCTGGGTCACCAAGATCACCGGCGAGACCAACCCGGTGTCCATTCCCGGCGTGCTAAACTACACGACGCGCGAACCGGTCGGAGTCTGCGGCCTCATCACCCCGTGGAACTTCCCGCTGATGATCGCGGCGTGGAAACTGGCTCCGGCGCTGGCCTGTGGCAACACCTGCGTCATCAAGGCGGCGGAGCAGACCCCGCTCACCACGATGCGGCTGGTGGACCTGATGGCCGAGGCCGGCGTGCCGACGGGCGTCGTCACCGTCGTGTCCGGAGGCCCGGAGGTGGGCCGGGCGATGGTGAGCCACCCCGGCATCGCCAAGATCTCGTTCACCGGCTCGACCGACGTCGGCCGCGAGATCGTCCGCGCGAGCGCCGACCACTTCAAGCGCGTCTCGCTCGAACTGGGCGGCAAGACACCGGTAGTCGTCTTCGACGACACGCCGGTGACCGAGGCCGTGACCGGAATCGTGCAGGGCGCCTTCTTGAACTCCGGCCAGGTGTGCGCGGCGTACTCCCGTGTCTACGTCCAGCGCAGGATCGTCGACGAGTTCGCCGATGGCCTGGCTGCGGCTGTCTCTGCCATGCGGCTGGGCGACGGCATGTCGCCCGAGACCGACCTCGGGCCTCTGGTGTCCGCTGACCACCTCACCCGGGTAGAGAGATATGTCCGCAGCGGCCTCGAGGACGGGGCGACCCTGGTGGCCGGTGGGGAGCGCCCTGACCATCTCTCCGACGGCCATTTCCTGACCCCTGCGGTCTTCACCGACGTCACCGACACCATGCGGATCGCGCGTGAGGAAGTATTCGGCCCCGTCGTGGCCGTCCTCCCGTTCGACGACGCCGACGAGGTCACCGCTCGCGCGAACGACTCCCGCTACGGCCTGTCCGCCTCGGTGTGGACCCGCGACGTCGGCCGGGCCCACCGGACGGCTGCGGCGCTGGAGGCCGGCACGGTGTGGATCAACATGCCCAACCCGCCCGACGCCGCGGCCCCCTGGGGCGGCTTCAAGTCCTCCGGCTGGGGACGCGAGATGGGGGCCGCGGCCATCGACCTCTACACCGAGACCAGGAGCGTCATGCTGAACACCCAGTGACCACTCCCCCTGGCCTCGTGCGGCGCCAACCAGCTTCGTCCTCCTCGCGTGCTCAACCGCCCACCTCCGCCCCTACCTGACCGGCGCCGTCGGCAGGATCGCCGCCCGAGATGGCGAGTGCTTTGCGTCCGGGCGTCGCGGCGGGACGGGCTTCGTTCTCGAGATCGTGGTAGCCCGTGTAGTTGAACGCCTTGATCACACGGATTCGGACAGGAATGCCCGCACGGTCTCGCTGGAGGAGGTGCGCGGGTCGGTGAGGTCGTCGCGGATGCCGTCGGTCTCCCATCAGTAGTTCATCGCGTCGACGACGAACTTGCCGCGCAGAGCGGCGGGGATGCGTCGAACGTCAGCCGGAGAGCGCGGCAGGACGACTGGAACGACGCGGCTCAGGTCTCGTGGCATCAGTGCCAGGGGTCGGCGGCCGGTTGATCGAGGTTGCCGTGGGCTTCGGCCGAAAGGTCCTGGCCGTCGGCCCAGGTTTTGAGCCGGTTGGCGTAGGCCTGCTGGATCATCGGATAGAAGCCCTGGCCGAACAGCACCCGCAGGGGCGGGGCGTCGGAATCGACGATCTTGAGGAGGGTACGGGCAGCGGCGGCCGGGTCGCCGGCGGGCTGCTTGCCCGCGACCTGGGCGAGGTGCCGGCGGAGGCTCTCGTAGGCCGGGTCGGGCTCGGCCATGTGACCGTTGGCGAGAGGGTCGGGATTCTTACCGGACCTGGTGGCGAACCCGCCGGGCTCGACCACGGTCACCTTGACGCCGAAGCCGGCGACCTCACTCGCGAGAGCTTCGTTCAGGCCCTCCACCGCCCACTTGGAGGCGTGGTAGGCGCCGCCGAGCGGCATCGCGATGAGGCCGGCGGCCGAAGACAACTGAATGATGTGCCCCGAGCCTTGCTCGCGCAGGTAGGGCAACGCGGCCTGAACGACCCACACTGCGCCGAAAAGGTTGGTCTCCATCTGGTCGCGCAGATCCTGCTCGGTCAGCTCCTCGACCGCGCCGACCTGGGCGTATCCGGCGTTGTTGACGATGACGTCCAGGCGGCCGAAGTGCTCCGCGGCCCGCTTCACCCCCGCGAAGACCGCGGCCCTGTCGGTCACGTCCAGCGCGACCGGCAGCACCGCGTCGCCATAAGTGGCGACCAGCCCTTCAAGGCTCCCGGTGTTCCGAGCGGTCGCAGCGACCCTGTCACCGCGGGACAGTGCGGCCTCGACGAAGTTGCGGCCCAGACCACGGGACGAACCGGTGACGAACCATACCTTGCTCATGATGAGGTTCCGTTCCTTCGATGTGCCTGTCGGCCACCAGACACCGACAACCCGATCCCCGTTACGCGGCGACAGGGTGACCTGCGCCACCACGCTTTACCTGCGGTCAGTTTCGCGTTTATGTGCGCGAGCGCACCGAGGGATGCTCAGAGTGGGCGGGTGGCCGTCAGGACGGCCGCCGACCGCTTTTGCGTCGCATTCATGTGGAGCCGCACATTGCGCACCGCACAACGGCGGCTCGCAACGTCTTCGTCCCCTCTCGAACGTGATCACGCTCCGTCCGGACCGGGAACTTGCTTTTCTCGCGACGTCAGTGCGGTGCGGTGGAAGCTGAATGCGGCCGATCCGGCGACGCGGTCGCGTGATCGTGAAGCGGGACGGGCCCGGTCTGGGGCGGCCCGTCCCTCGTTCCTTCACGCTCAGGGTTTGTGGCACTCCGCGCTGATCGGAGCCATGGTCATCTCGACCTCAAGCATGTTGACCTGGTCCGACTCGCCCATCTTCTTCAGGCGCGGCCCCGCCGCCTTCACCGCGTCGCTGCCGGTATAGCGGGAGGCGACGTCGCCCAGATCCTTCAGGGAATCGAACACGCCTTTGTTCGAGAACGGATGCGGCCGCGTGTATTCCAACAGGAAGTGCTTGTAGGCCGAGCACAGGTCGTCCACGTCGGTCGGTCCCGTGTCGGCGCACCCTGCCACCAGCGCCGTCGGCAGGAGAACGGCGGCCGCTGTGAGCACGCGCACGCTCCTCACCGGTCATCCCTCCCCGCGATAGTGACGTCCGCCAGGTCCATGTCCTGTCCCGACTTGATATGCGGCGGGACGTGCCGCGCGTCGTCGTCCATGTGTGCCCCCATTTCCCCACCGGAGAAGCACGACTTTGAACAACGCGGACGGAAGCCGCAACGGCCCCTCCGGCGCCCCGACCCGCCTCTCCGGACCTTCGCAGGTCGCAGGCGGGATCGGGGTGCATCGGTCGAACGGAATCGACCGCCCTGTGCCTCATCTGAGCCACAGCCGGAACCTGAGGAGGAATCGCGCGGGCACGGTCGAGGCCGACAAGGCGCAGGTCCGCAGCCGGGCACCTGCTCGGACACGGTGTGCGCGCTCCTCGCCCGGGTGGGAACGCGGGTGTCGCCCGGTGATGATGGCGCTTCGCACACGCGCACAGAACGGGGATCTAGTGAAGGACGCGAATACCGGACGGATCAAGGATGGCTGGAACCTCGTATACGGCGACTCCCCGGCGCCCGATTCTCCGGTATCCGATTCTCCGGCGCCCGCTTCACCGCACCCGGCCCTCCCGAAGCCTGTTCGGACACCGGACCGCCGTGTCCGCACCGTGCTGGTCGTCGCCGACGAATGGTTCCCGGCACGCGGTGGCCTCAGCGCCCTGAACCGCTACCTCTGCCGGGCCCTGGCCAGCGCGGGTGTCGACGTGTTCTGCCTGGTCTCTGGCCTGACCGAGGACGAACGACGCGATATGGAGGACGCCGGGGTGCGTCCGATCATCGCGCTGCGGGCGCCTGGCATGACCGAGCGCGAGGCGCTGGTCCGCAGGCCGGTGCTGCCGGACGGTGTCGAGCCCGACCTGGTCGTGGGCCACGGCCGGGTGACCGGGCCAGTTGCGAAGGCGCTCGCCGAGGACCTCTTCGGAGGCGCCCCGCGCCTCCATCTCATCCATATGTCTCCCGAGGAGATCGAGTGGCACAAACTCGACGGTGACAGCGAGGCGGGCACCAGGGCCGCGGAGCGGACGGCCATCGAACTCGGACTCGCCGCCGGCGCGGCCGCGGCGGTTCCGGTCGGACCGCGCCTGTACGAATGGATCGTGCGCGACCTGGACGACGGCATCACCCCGGTCGTCCCGCTCGACCCGGGCTTCGACCAGGTCGGCCCGGACGAACGTGCGGTGCCGAAAGGCGAACGGCGACCGCTGATCATGATCATGGGGCGGATGGGCGACGCCCGGCTCAAGGGCGTCGAGCTCGCCGCCAGGGCGGTCGGGCACGCCCGCCGATACGCTCCGGACGCCGACGACTGGGAGCTTCTCGTGCGCGGAACCCCTGCCGAGACCGAGGCCGAGACGCGCAAGAAGGTCGTCGGCTGGATCGGCCACCGTACGGCGCGCGTGATGGTCCGGGCTTTCGATCCAGACATCGACGCGGTCCGGCGGGACCTGCGCCGGGCGAGCCTGCTGCTCATGCCGTCGCTCGTCGAAGGGTACGGGCTGGTCGGTCATGAGGCGATCACCATGGGGACCCCTGCTCTCGTCAGCGAGCACAGCGGCTTGGGC
>NZ_JBEZJP010000008.1:0-50521 GCF_040653175.1 Actinomadura sp. NPDC048032 | reverse complement strand
GCGGTCAGTTCGGCGGCGCGCTCCAGAACCTCGACCATGTGGACGATGCCCTTCGGGAACTCGTCGATCTTGTAGAGGACGACGAGGTCCGCGGCCTCCTCCATCTCGTCCATGACGTCGTCGATCGTGGAGGCCAGCCGGTAGATGTCCTCACGGTCGAAGGGCGTGATGAACGTTTCGTTCAACCGTCGCATGATCGCATGGGTGTTTTCGTCGCCTGCGTGTTCGCAGGCGCGCATCTTCTCCGCGATCGCCGCCCGGTCGGCGCCGTCGCTGATGAGTTCCACGAGCAGCCTGGCGCCGGTGACCAGGTTGTTCGCCGAGTCGGCGAACATGTCGTAGAAGCTGTCCTCACGCGGCGTGAGACGCAAGCGCACGTCGTTCTCCTGATGTGCCGGAACAGTCCGCTGAGGATCGTAGGCGCAACCAGCCGTAAAAAGAACCTTTGCCCCGGCTTCGGCTGCTGTCCGCCATCCTCTCACCTACAAGACTGCCCTAGATCAGGAGGTACATACCCCGCGAGAAGGGCCCTATCTGGAGGAACGTTCGCCGTTTCGGGCCCTGCGGACGCTCCGAGCGCGCCAACGGCGGTGACCGCGAGTGAGATTCGTTACAGTGCCGCGACCTGGGCGGCGAGCTTTCGGCGGGGCTGAAATGACGAACCGGGGACGCCCCGAAACGGCGTCCCCGGTTACGGTGCTCAATCTCGTGGCGTCAGCTCACGTCGACCGGCGTCGCCTGACCGCACTCCCAGTACCACGTCGATCTCGGCCACGGTCAGCGGCCGCTCCGCCGCCGCCACCGCACCGAGCATCTCGGCATAGAGTTCGATCTCGTCGAGCGCGACGCGGTCGTGGACGCGCAGATCGAGGTTCTGGCGCACCGCGTCCACCTCCGTTCGTTCCCCACACCCGTCGTCGAGGCTACGCGTCTCGCCGCGGCGGGCACATGACCCAAGAGGGCCATTCGAGGGCCACCTCGGCCCCGTCCGTCCGGGGGAGGTCCGCACGCGCCGCTGACGGCCGCACGCACCGGTTTCGGAAGCCGCACCCCGGACTGGCTAGCCTTCCCAGGTGATGCCCGTCTGATGCCCGTCTGATGCGCATGACCCATGCCCCATGGGACGAACGGGCGGTCACCGCTCCTACTGGAAGCCCTGCCCCGGCCCCTGGTGGAAGCCGCCGAGCATCTGCTCCAGCGGCGATTCGGGCAGGTCGCGGACCGTCAGCCGGGCCACGGTCGCGGCGTTGACGTCGGCCCCGGCGAGCCGGGCCGCCTGCCGCGCCACCGTCTGCTCGAACAGCGCGCGGACCGTCCGGGCGTAGGCGAACTGCGGGTCGTCCCGCAGGCGCGAGAAACGGTTGAGCAGCTCGACGCGCAGTTCCTCGTCCAGCATGTAGAGGTCGCGTTCGGCGTAGCTCTGGAAGAGCTGGACCATGTCGCGGTCGCCCATCCCGGTGAACTCCAGCGTCCGCCCGAACTCGGCGCGGAAGGCGGGATTCCCCGCGAGGAAGCCCTCCATCTCCGCCGCCGGGCTGGAGCAGACCACCATGAACCTGGCCCTGCCCTGGCCCTCCGCGCCGCGCTTCATGTGCCGCAGCAGCTCCGCCACCACGGCCGGGGAACGGTCGAGCAGGTACGCCTCCTGGATGAGCAGCACGCCGCCGAGCGCCTGCTCGACCATGCCCGCGACCCGGTTCTCGGTGTCGACCCGGTCGCGTCCCGCCAGGTGGACGGGGCGGCAGGCGACCACGTGCCCGGAGTTCAGCAGCCCGAGCGCCGCGTAGATGCCGCCGACGAGTCCGGCGACGGTCGTCTTGCCGGTGCCGGGCGGCCCGGTGAAGACCAGGTGCCGCGCGTCGCCGCCGGACATCCCGTACCGGGCCCGGTCGGCCGCGAGCCCCGCCTCCTCGGCCAGCTCCGCCACGGCGGCCTTGACCTCCTCCAGGCCGGTGAGCTGGTCGAGCCGGTGCAGGTAGCCGTCGATGTCGCCGGGCGGGCGCAGCGCGGGCTCGATCCCCTCGGCGACGCCCGCGAGGTCGTCGGGGGTCAGCACGAGCCGGTCGTGGGACGCCCCGGCGCGCTCCATGTTCCGCTGGGCCGCCTGGTCCAGGTACGCCTCGACCAGCCGCGCGTTGACCAGGTCGCCGGGCCCGCGCAGCCGCTCCAGGTCGGCGCGGACCGTCTCCAGGGCCGCGGCGCCGATCGTGACGCGCCGCTCCTCCGCCAGCAGGTGCAGCAGCGTCATCCGGTTGTCGAGGTCGCCGAAGTCGGGCAGCCGGTGGACGCGGAACGACTGCACGAGCTTCGGGTGGTCCTGCAGCAGCCGCTTGTAGGCGCGCGGTTCGCAGGTCGCGATCACCGGCGTGGTGTTCACCGGGTCGCGGCGGGCGCGGCGCACCGCGCCGACGAGCGCGGCCGGGTCGGACGCGCCGGCGACCGCCACGTCCAGCCGCTCGAAGAGGATCACCGGGCCCGGCCGCCCGAGCAGCCGCCCGAGCTCCTCCGGCGGCGCGTTCCGGACGTCCTCGGCGTCGTGCGCGCGGATCGACCCGTCGCCAAGCCCCGCGTTGGCCAGCGTCAGCGCGATCATCCGGGCGAGCCGCCGCTGCCCCGAGTGCGGGGCGCCGACCAGCAGCACGCCGGGCACGCCGGACCTGATCGAGCTGGGCGCGCCGTCCACGCGGGTCTGCTCGACGTCCTCGTCCGCCGCGGCCTTCCACTGCTCGGCCCGCGCCTTCAGGTCGCCGAGGAGCGCGGCCGCGTCGTGCTCGCCGTACACGAAGCCGAACCCGAACCGCTCCAGGACGCGGCGGGTGCTGCGGTCGCTCGGCGGCGGGATCTCGTGGACGGGCTGGTCCGGCGACGGCGTGTCGTCCAGGAAGTCGAAGCCGCCGACCATCGTGCCGGACATGACCTTCGTCCCCGGCCCGCCCCCGGGAACCGGCGCACCGGGGCCGGGCGGCACGGGGCCGGGCGGTGCGTCCTCGAGGTCGCCCGGGCCGAGGATGCGCGTCCCCGGAGGCTGCCCCGGCTGTCCCGGCGGGCCCTGCGGATTCGGCTGACCCTGCGGATTCGGCGGGCCCTGCTGGTGCTGCTGCGGGGGGCCGCCCTGGCCCTCCATGCGGGTCGCGTACGGGTCGAACGCCTGCGGCTCGGGGACGGGAGGCGCGGGGTTCGGCACGCCCGGCGGGACGTTCGGCTGCGCGCCCGGCTGGGGCGGCGGAGCGGAGCCCGCCGGCTGGTACCCCAGCACCGTGTACGGGGGCACGAAGTTCTCGTCCTGCTGCTCCTCCTCCGGAGGGGAGAAGCCGCCGAGCTCCGGCGGGGGCACCGGCCCACGGCCCGGCTGGACCGGCTCGGGCGCGGCGGGCTGAGCCGGCGGCGAGGGCGGAGGCGCGGGCTGGCTCTGCATCGGCGCGGGCGGCGCCGGACTCTGCATGGGCGCGGGCGGCGCCGGACTCTGCATCGGCGCCGGAGGCGCCTGGTGCTGCGCGGGCGCGGGCGGCGCCGCCCCGGGACGCTGGAACCCCAGCTCGGTGTACGGCGGCGCGACGCTGCCCTCGTCCTTGTCCTCCTCGGCGGACGAGTGGCCGCCCATCACCGGGTCCGGGGACGCGAACCCCGGGGCGGGCGGGGAGGCGAACGCCGCCTGCTGGCCGGGCGCGGGCGGCTGGGCGTGCCCGGCGGCCGGGCCGGGGGCGTTCTCCCAGCCGGGCTGCGCGGGCGGCTGGACGAACGGGCGGTCGGGCTCGGACGGCGCGAAGTTCGCCCCGGACGCCTCCTGCGGCGACGCGCCGGGGGCGAGGCCGGGCTGGCCCGGCATGTTGAACGGCGCGGGCTGCGGCGGCGCCGGGTTGGGCGGCGGCGTGGCCGTCGGCGCGGCGGCCGTGGCACGGGCCCGGTTGCGTCCGATGATCCCGGCGACGACCGCGGTCGGGACGGGGAAGCCGCGCGGACGGGCGGGCATGCCGCCGAGCCGGCACCACGCCAGGTCGACCTCGTACATGGCGGCGAGCAGCGACTCGGCTCCCGGCCCCGACCCGGCGGCCGACCGCAGCGGCTCCGGGAGCCGCATGTCCTGCGGCCACAGCCGCCGCAGCGGATGCCCCTTCTGCTGCGAGACCGCCTGGACGGTGTAGCGGATCTCCGGGTCCAGCCAGGGCACGATCGTGCCGACCATGTCCTTGCGGACGACGTCCAGATCGGCGGCGAGCAGGGCGGCGGCCACGAGCCGGGGCTCGATGTAGGCCGGTTCGGCGGGATCGCCCGACAGCTCGGCTATCAGCTCGCTGAGCGTGTAGAAGGCGTGGCGGAAGTTGTCCCCCGGCGAGCTCTCGTTCCTCAGCGCGGGCACGAGGTTCGGCGGGCACCGCGTCAGCCACTGCTGGACGATCGCCTGGTCGCCGTAGGGCAGCGCCCCGTAGTCGACGGTCGGGTTGGACAGGGTGGCGCCGAGGATGGCGAGCAGCGCGTCCGCCCTCACCTGGAACCGGACGTCGTCGCGGAGCGCGCTGGCGACGGCCCACATCGTCCGCAGGACGACCACCGCGGCGTCCACCCGGCTGGCGCGCAGCCGCTCGGCGTACAGCGCGACCAGCGACTCCAGGGCGGGCGGGGTGAGCCAGCGCGGGCCGTCCACATCGGGCAGGGGCCTGGCGCGGTAGGGCTTCCACAGGTCGAGCATCTGGGCGTCCAGCCGCGAGTCGAACGCGGGCGCGGCGGAGCACCACAGCATCACGCCCCAGGCGACGGCGACGGTGGACGGCGTCTCGCTCGTGAACTCCCGCCACCAGTGCGGGTAGTCGGGCGCCGCCAGCGTGGCGGCGGACTCGACGGTCGAGCGGACCCGCGAGGTCAGCTCGGTGGCGAACCCGTGCGCGACGAAGGGCAGCCCGGACGGCGGGTCGTAGGAGAAGTCGGGCCCGGCCGGGATGACGTGCGGCGGCAGCGCCGGGACCTGGCCGGCCCCCTGCTGCGCGGGCCTCGCGGCCATGCGGACGGAGGGGATGCGCGGCGGCGGGCACAGGTACCACTGGCCGTCGGCCGGGTGCAGCCGGTACCAGCGGGCCCAGGCGCCGAACAGCCACCACGTCCCGTCCGGCAGGACGAGCATGCGGCCGGCGATGGCGTGATGGCGCTGCTGCGGAGGCGCCGACGGCCACCACGCGGCGGCCACCATCGCCCTCGTGTCGCGCTCTGCCTCCGTGAACGGATCGTGCCCCGCCGGGGGGCTGGGCGGCGGAGCACTGCCATAGCCCGGTCCCCACACCACGATGGTCATCGTAGTCAGCAGAATCCGGCCGAGGCTCCCCCCAGCGCCCCTTTCTCCGCGTTATCGCAGGTCAAAGGATTATCAGAGGCAGGGAAACAGCCGTGCCGGGTACGGCCGGGGCACTTTGGCGCCGACCCCGTCACGCGTTTCGGACCGCGCCGCGCCGTTCTCGCGGGCCGCGCCGCCGCCTCGCGGCGCCGCCTCGGACCGCGCCGTTCAGTCCCACTGGGCGGTGCGGTGCCGCTCGGCCTTCTGCACGTAGACCTCGGGCGTGTACCGCAGCACGGCGCGGTCGTCGTCGGTCAGCTCCCGGACGATCTTGCCGGGGGTGCCCGCGACGAGGACCCCGGACGGGATCTTCTTGCCGGGCGGGACGAGCGCGCCGGCCGCGATGAGCGTCCCGGAGCCGATGCGGGCGCCGTTGAGCACGATGGCGCCGATGCCGATGAGCGAGCCGGTCTCGACGTGGGCGCCGTGCACCATCGCCTTGTGGCCGAGGCTGACCCGGTCCTCCAGGACCGCCGGCATGCCGGGATCGGAGTGCAGGCAGCTGAGATCCTGGATGTTGCACTCCTCGCCGACGACGATCTCCTCGTCGTCGCCGCGCAGCACCGAGCCGTACCAGACGCTGGACGCGCGGCCCAGCGTCACCCGTCCGACCACGACCGCGCCGGGGGCGACCCACGCCGTGGGGTCGATCTCCGGCCGGTCCTCGCCCAGCGCTCCCAGGTAGCTCATGGCGCCGATGGTAGCCGCCCCCGGTGAAGCGATTTCTCCGTAAATTGGATAGTTTGTCGCACACGCCCGTGTGACGAAACGACAGCGAGAAGTGCGTTCCGGTTGCGCGAATGGGGTGGACCGGACAAGAGTCGTCCTGACGTTTCCCACCGTGGGCCGCTCACCGGCGGGTGAGGATCGCAACTCAACCGACCCTGACGGGGCGCCGACCCCCGCCAACGACCCCCAAGGCATCATGAGCAACGAAGCCGAAATCCTGCCGAACCTCCTCCAAGAAGAGTCCTTCGAGATCGTCATGCGCGGCTACAACCGCCGCCAGGTCGACGACTACATCGCCCGCGCCCAGCAGAAGCACCGTGAACTAGAGGCGCGGCTCGCCCGCGCGCAGGACGAGGTCGAGCGGATCCGCCGCGAGATGGCCGAGGTCCGGGAGGCCCGCAAGCCGACCGGTGACGACCTGAGCGACCGGCTCCGGCAGATCATCAACCTCGCCGAGGACGAGGCCCGGGAGAAGCTGGCCGAGGCCGAGGCCAAGGGCGGCGAGATCCGCAAGGACGCCGAGCACGAGTCCAAGCGGATCATCGACGAGGCCCGCGCGCACGCCGAACGGAACCTCGCCCAGGCGCAGGAGAAGGCCGACCACGTGCTCGACTCCGCCAAGAAGGAGTCCGACAGCGTCCTGTCGTCCGCCAAGCAGGAGGCCGAGCAGACGGTGACCAGCGCCCGGCTGGAGGCCGAGCGCACCCTCACCGCGTCCGAGCGCCGCGCCAGTGTGATCAACGAGGGCGCGACCCAGCGGCTCACCGCGCTCACCAAGAACCACACCCAGGCCCTCCAGCGCCTCACCGAGATCAGCGACACGCTGCACCGGCTGCTGACCGCCGAGAACGAGGCCGGCCCGCTGGAGAAGATGGTCGAGGACGCCGTCCGGCAGAGCCCCGCGCCCCGCGCCCAGGCCAAGCAGGCCCCGCCGCAGCCCGCGCCCACGACGGGAGCCAAGCCCCCGCAGGCTCCCGCCAAGCCCGCGGCCGCCAAGCCCGCCCCGGCCAAGCCCGCCCCCGCCGCTCCGGCACCGGCGAGCCCCGCCCAGGCGAGCCCGGCACCGGCCGGTCCGGCGCCGTCGGCCCCGGCTCAGACGACCCCGGCGCAGCCGGCGGCGCCGCAGGCGAGCCCGCCGCAGACCGCGCCGCCGGTCAAGAAGCCCGAGCCGTCCCCGGCCGCCGACGCCCCGAAGCCGCCGGTCCCGCCGCAGGCCAAGCCCGCCCGCCCGGACGACGACTCCGGCGGTCCCGCGACCACCCCCATCCCCCCGCAGCAGCGCGGCCCCATCGAGTTGTAGGGCGAGACCGAGTCGCGGAGCGAGCAGCGCGACGACGCACGCCGCCGGGCGGTGCGCCGGGCCCTGAGCAGGCCTGGTGCACCGCCCTTCGCGTTCTCGGGGATCCGGCGCCCTCTATAGGATCTTCGACGTGAGCAAACGGACCCATCCACGCGGAACCGCCCGCCCGGTCAGGCTTCTCGGCGACCCGGTCCTGCGCACCGAGTGCGACCCGGTCCGGACGTTCGACGCGTCCCTGGAGCGCCTCGTCGACGACATGTTCGTCACCATGTACGAGGAGGACGGCGCCGGCCTCGCCGGCAACCAGATCGGCGTCGGCCTGCAGATCTTCGTCTACGACGTCGAGGACGACCGGGGCCGCCGCCACGTCGGCCACGTCGTCAACCCGAGGCTGGTGGCCGCCGACGGCGAGCTGGTGGTCGAGTCGGAGGGCTGCCTGTCGGTCCCCGGCCTGCGCTTCGACACCCCCCGCCACCACCACGCCGTCGTCGAGGGCGTGGACGTGAAGGGCAGGCCCGTCCGCGTCGAGGGGACCGGCTACTTCGCCCGCTGCCTCCAGCACGAGTGCGGGCACCTGGCGGGTGCGGTCTACATCGACGTGCTGTCCGGGGACGCCCGGCGCAAGGCGATGCGGGCGATCCGCGCCCTCCGCGAGTAGGCGCCCGTCCGGCGCGGACGCTCGACCTTTACCCTGCCCGCGTTCAGGGGACGTTCAGGTTGAGATGGCAACCTCTTCGATGATGTGGAGGGGGACGGTGCCAGTGGTCGAACGTACGGCGAACGGCGGCAGGGCGGCTGAGGCGACGCTGCTCGTCGTCGAGGACGAGCCCAACATCCTGGAGCTCCTCGCCGGCAGCCTGCGCTTCACCGGATTCGACGTGATCACCGCCACCAACGGCGCGGACGCGGTCCAGTCGGCGCGCCGGCACCGGCCCGACCTGATCGTGCTGGACGTGATGCTGCCCGACATCGACGGGTTCGACGTCGCGCGGCGGCTGCGGTCCGGCGGGAACCACACCCCCGTGCTGTTCCTGACCGCGCGGGACGCCGTCCAGGACCGGATCAAGGGACTGACGATCGGCGGCGACGACTACGTCACCAAGCCGTTCAGCCTGGAGGAGGTCATCGCCCGCATCCGGGCGGTGCTGCGCCGGTTCCGCGGCGGCGTGACCGAGCCGCCGCCGCGCATGGTCTTCGCCGACGTCGAACTGGACGAGGACAGCCACGAGGTGTGGCGGGGCGGCCGGCCCGTCCAGCTGTCGCCGACCGAGTTCAAGCTGCTGCGCTACTTCATGGCGAACGCGGGCCGGGTCGTGTCCAAGGCGCAGATCCTCGACCACGTGTGGAACTACGACTTCCGCGGCGACGCGGGCATCGTCGAGTCGTACGTCTCCGCGCTGCGCCGCAAGGTCGACAACACCGAGCCCCGGCTGATCCACACGCTGCGCGGCGTCGGCTACGTGCTGCGCGAGCCGTCGAGAACGGGCTGATGGCCACGCGGGTCCCTCCGGCGACCGCCCCTCCCCCGGCGCGGGGCGCCGGCGCGGCCCCGGCGGGGGGCCTCGCGCGGCTGTGGTCCCGCACGTCGCTGCGCGTCAAGCTGATCGCCGGGATGCTCGTCCTGGTCACGCTCGGCATGACGGTGATGAGCGCGGCGGGCGCGTCCGTGCTGCGGCAGTACCTCGTCGGACGGGCCGACGACCAGCTGCGCGGTTCGGTCGGGCGGGCGATCGACCAGGTCGTCCCGCAGCTGGAGAGCGGGCAGACGCGGATCACGGTGCGGATCCCGAGCGAGATGTACGGGCAGGTCCGCACCACCGACGGCCGCTCGCTCGGGCAGAACGAGGCGTGGAGCGAGGCCGGCCATCCGCGCCTGCCCGCCGATCTGAACAGGCACGTCGACCAGCCGTTCACCGTGACCGGGACCGGCGGGTCGACGTGGCGGATCCTGGCCGAGCCGATCCCCGGCGGCGCGGTGATCGTGCTCGCGTTCAGCCTGGAGGAGATCGACCGGACCGTGCAGCGGCTGGTGGTGATCGACGCGATCGTCGGGCTGGCCGTGCTGGCCGTGCTGACGGTGGTCGGCGTCGTCGTCGTCCGGGCCAGCCTGCGCCCGCTGTCGGCGGTGGAGGAGACGGCGGGCGCGATCGCGGCGGGCGACCTGTCCCGGCGCGTCCCGGAGGCGGACCCGGGGACGGAGATGGGCCGGCTCGGACGGTCGCTGAACACGATGCTCGGGCAGATCGAGGCGGCGTTCGGGGCGCGCGCGCAGTCGGAGGCGGCGGCGCGGCGCTCGGAGGAGACGGCCCTGCGCTCGGAGGAGACGGCGCGGCTCTCGGAGGAGCGGATGCGGCGGTTCGTCGCGGACGCCAGCCACGAGCTGCGCACCCCGCTGACCGCGATCCGCGGGTTCGCCGAGTTCTACCGGCAGGGCGCGGCCCGCTCCCCCGAGGAGCTGGACCGGCTGATCGGCCGGATCGAGGAGACCGCGTCCCGGATGGGCCTGCTCGTGGAGGACCTGCTGCTGCTCGCCCGGCTGGACCGCCAGCGCCCGATCGAGCGGCGCCCGGTGGACCTGCTCGCCGTCGCCGCGGACTCTGTCCAGGAGGCGAGAGTCCTGGCACCCGAGCGCACGATCGACCTCACCGTCGAGGGAGGGCTGGCCTACCAGGTGCTGGGGGACGAACCGCGGCTGCGGCAGGTCCTCGGCAACCTGCTCGCCAACGCGGTCACGCACACGCCGGAGGGCACGCCGGTCGAGGTGCGGCTGTCGCCGGGCACTCTGCGGGGCGAGCCGGCCGCGGTCGTCGCGGTCGCCGACCAGGGGCCCGGGCTGGCTCCCGACCAGGTGGAACGGGTCTTCGAGCGCTTCTACCGCTCCGACGAGGGCCGCTCGCGCGACGACGGCGGCGCGGGTCTCGGCCTCGCCATCGTCGCCGCGCTCGTCGCCGCCCACGAGGGCGTCGTCCGGGCCGACTCCACTCCCGGCGAGGGCGCGACGTTCTCGGTCGTCCTGCCTCTGGCGGACGGCTAGGGGCGACGGCCGGGGGACGCCGCCGCCCCGTTCAGGAAACGTTCAGGATCGTGGGTTCCAATGGACCCACAGGGCGCGCCCCGGTCTCGACGGGGAGCGGGAGGCCGCGCCCTGGCCAGCTTCGCGACGGTCGGCACGGCGGCCGAAGGGACCACCCCTCGGCCGCCTTTTTCATGACATGTAGGCGTTCAGCACACTTTCAGGTTGGCTCCAGGCGGCCTGCAGACCCGGGACGCACTCTTCATGGTGAGAGAGCGACAGGGGGATCCGATGAACGCCGACCGGCCGCAGCAGCAGCCCTGGGAGCCCAGCAGACCCGGGGAGTCCAGCACACCCGGGTTCGAGCCTTACCCGCCGTGGGCGGGCGACGTCCCGCCGCAGCGGCAAGCGGCGGCGCCGTCTCGTCCGGGCGTGTTCGGCATGGGGGTGCTGAGCACGACGCGGCACAAGCTCGCCGCGGCGGGCGCCGCGATGGCGCTGGCCCTGGGGGCGGGCGGCGCCGGCGCGGGAGTGGTGCTCGCGCTGACGCACGAGAGCACCGTCTACGCGAGCCCGACGGCCGTCTCGGGCGTCTCGTCCAAGAGCACGACCGCGCAGGTCGCCGCCGCCGTTCAGCCAAGCGTGGTGTCGATCCAGGCGCGGACGGCGTCGGGCGTCGAGGGGGGCTCGGGCGTGGTCCTGCGTTCCGACGGGGTGATCCTCACCAACGCGCACGTGGTGTCGGGCGCCCAGCAGGTCGCGGTGAAGTTCAGCGACGGCAGGACCGCCTCGGCGCGGGTCCTCGGCGCGAACACGGCGGAGGACGTCGCCGTGGTCAAGGCGCAGGGGGTGTCGGGCCTGAAGCCCGCGACGCTCGGCACCGGCGGCCGCGTCTCGGTGGGCGACGCGGTCCTCGCCGTGGGCAGCCCGCTCGGGCTGGACGGATCGGTGACGTCCGGCATCGTCAGCGCCCTGGGCCGCGACATCCAGGAGGGCGGCGACCAGCAGCAGCAGCTTCCGCCGGGGCTCCAGGGACGGCTGTCGCAGCAGCAGCAGACCGTGATCAAGAACGCGATCCAGACCGACGCCGCCATCAACCCCGGCAACTCCGGCGGCGCGCTGGTGAACGCCGCGGGCCAGGTGATCGGCGTCAACACCGCCATCGCCACGTCCGGGAGCAGCGAGGGGAACATCGGGGTCGGCTTCGCCATCCCCGTCGACTCCGCCAAGAAGGCCGCCGACGCGATCATCGCCGGCGCATCGGTCTGACCCTGGGCGCCGTCCGGCCAGGGCTCTGGGGGGAGCGGGCGGCGGACGGCGACCCGGGCCGGTAGGTCCTCCCGCCGGGTCTGGGCGGGAGGACCGAGCAAGGGAGAGCGGCCGCGTGACCTGCCTGTGGGTCGCGCGGCCGCTCACATCCGTCTCCGGCCCGCCCGGCCCGCCCGGCCCGCGGTCAGCCCTGTTCCGGCGCCGCGCTCCGCACCTCGACGGCCGGGCGGCGCTTCAGCCTGGCCAGCATGCGGCGGGTCGTGAGCAGGTAGTACTCGCGCGGCAGCGTGCGGACGCGCAGCGGGAGCCGCGGGTACACGAGCGCGATCACGCCGACCAGGAGGCGGAAGCGGCGCTCCCGCGCCGCGTTCCAGGTCCACCCGTACTGCTCGCGGATCGGCGCGGGCATCAGCCCCGCGGTGAGCAGCCGGATCGCCGCGAGCCCGGGCGCGTGCAGCGGCCCGCCCGGCAGCCTCGGGTTCAGCACCTGCTCGGCGATGGCCCGCGACGCGTCGGTGATCTCCAGGCCGCGCAGCATCCCCGCGTAGTACTCGCGGAAGCGCGGGTACGTCTCCGGCATCCGCTCCTCCGGGCAGCCGAGGATCGTCGCGTAGACCTTGGTCTGCCGGTAGAACTCCTCCAGCTCCGCGTCGGTGAACGTCCGCCGGAAGACCAGCTGGTAGAACTGCACCGCCACCGCGAACAGCGTGGCCGCGACCCACACCTGCAGCTCCGGGTCGTTCGCCTCGTAGTCCGGTCCCGTGACGGCCGCGTGCCCCTTGGTGACCAGGGCGCTGAAGGTCTCGGCCTCCTCCTTCGTCCCGAACTGCACCGCGTAGAGCCATCCCATCGTGTTCCGCAGCCGGCGCAGCGGGTCGTCCGCCGTGTAGCTGTGGTCGTAGACGCCCTGCGCGACCTTGGGGTGCGCGGTCTGGAGGAGCGACGCGGCCCCGCCCGCGGCGATCAGCACGCCCTCCCGCGTGATGACGCGGATGAGGTCGTCGTCCCGGAAGAGCCCTGGTTCGTCGGCATGGTCATCGGCGAGAACGGTCATGGCGCCCAGTGTAAGTAAGTACTTGCAGCGGTCGCCAGTCGGACCCGCGAGCCGGAGGCCGCGGCGCGACGCGGCGGCGGGCACGATATTGGAGCGACCGGGCCGGGCCTTCCCTGCGACAATGGGGGCATGCCCGCCCAGATCCACGTCCGCGGCTCGGTCTCCATCCCGGAGTCCGAGCTCGGCTGGCGCTTCTCCCGCTCCTCGGGGCCGGGCGGGCAGCACGTCAACACCAGCGCCACCGCCGCCGAACTCTCCTTCGACGTCGCGAACTCGCCGTCCCTCCCCGAGCCGCTGCGCGCCCGCGCCCTGGAGCGCCTGTCCGGCCGCCTGGTCCGCGGCGTCCTCACGATCCGCGCCGAGGAGTACCGCTCCCAGCAGCGCAACCGCGACGCGGCCCGCACCCGCCTGGCGACCCTCCTGGCCGAGGCGACGGCCCCTCCCCCGAAGAAGCGGATCCCCAAGAAGGTCCCCAGGGGCATCAACGAGCGGCGGCTGGAGAACAAGAAGCGCCGCAGCAACGTGAAGCGCCAGCGCAACGCCCGCTGGGACTGACCCCCGGCGCCCCGGGGACCGCCCTAAAATGATCTTCATGTCTTCCGGGCTCGTCCTCATCGACCTCATGCCGCGCATCGTGGCACTGCCGCTCGCCCCCCACTCCGGAGAGGACGTGCTCGACCGCTGCCGCGCGCTCGCGGGGGCGTTCCGCGCGCAGGGGCGGCCGGTCGTGCTCGTGCGCGTCGAGCGTCCGAACGTCGCCGAGCAGCCGACGGGCAGCGAGCTGGCGCCCGGACTCCAAGAGCCCGGCGACGTCGTCGTCGTGAAGCAGACGATCGGCGCGTTCCACGGCACCGACCTGGACGAACGCCTGCGGGAGCGGGGGGTGCGGACGCTCGTCTTCGGCGGGCTCGTCACGAGCATGGGCGTGGAGTCGACCGCGCGGGTCGCGAGCGACCACGGCTACGACCTGGAGTTCGTCGCGGACGCGATGTCCGACCGCACCGCCGAGGAGCACGACTTCGCCGTACGGCGCACCTTCCCGAGGTTCGGCACCGTCAGGAACACCACCGACTACCTCTGACGGCCCAGGGCATGGCAGAGCAGAGCGCAAGGGAGAACGCAGCGCGACGCCGCGGTGCTCGGCGGGAGCACCGCGGCGCGCGGGTTCGGTCAGATCCTCTCCCAGAGGGCGGGGACGTTGGGCGGGGTCCAACCGGGCATGGCGGTGTGGGCCTGGAGGCATCGGTAGCTGGCGCCGTCGTAGGTCACCACGTCGCCGGTCTTGTACGCGGTGCCCGCGGCCCACGATCCGCTCGGGTCGCCGGGGCCGGGGTCGTCGGGCCCCGGGTCGCTGACGCGGCTGCCGACGTTGACCCCGGCCCACGCGTTCGCGGTCGCGGCGTACTCGGCGCTGGACTGCCCGTACAGCTTGGACGCCGCCGCGAGCGTCGAGCGGCGGGCGTCGGCGTAGTTCGTGGTCGGGCGCATCTCCTCGGTGAGCGCCTTGTACCAGATCGCCGCGGCCTTCTCCCGGCCGATGCCGGTGACCGGCTTGCCGTCGGAGGTCGGCGAGTTGTAGGCGGTACCGTTGATCACCTTGGAGCCGCTGCCCTCGGACAGCAGGTAGAAGAAGTGGTTGGCGATCCCCGAGGAGTAGTGGACGTCCACGTTCCCGGCGTTCGGCGACCAATTGTCCAGCGAGGAGCCGTCCTTGCTGGGACGGTCCATGTACCGCAGCGGCGCGCCGTCGCCGCGCAGGTTGATCTTCTCGCCGATGAGGTAGTCGCCGACGTCGCTGGCGTTGTTCGCCCAGAACTCCATGGCGCTGGCCATGATGTCCGACGTCGCCTCGTTCAGGCCGCCGGACTCGCCCTGGTAGACCAGGCCGGCCGTGTTGGAGGTGACGCCGTGCGTCATCTCGTGGCCCGCGACGTCCAGCTCGGTCAGGGGCTTGCTGTTGCCCTGGCCGTCGCCGTACGTCATGCAGAAGCAGCTGTCGTCCCAGAAGGCGTTGACGTAGCTGGTGCCGTAGTGGACGCGGGAGTAGGCGCCGACGCCGTCGCCGCGGATCCCCGACCGTCCGAAGACGGTCTTGTAGAAGTCCCAGGTCTCCCCGGCGCCGTAGGCGGCGTCGACCGCGGCGGTCTGGCTGTTGCCGGCCGTGCCGTCGCCCCAGGTGTCGTCGGCGTCGGAGAAGAGCGTGCCGCGTCCCGAGGTGGCCCGGTTGAGGTTGGTGGTGTCGTGGTTGCCGCGCCCGGTGTCGCGCAGGACGTAACTGCCGCCGGACGAGCTGGTGCCGAGCTGGACCGTGCCGGAGTACTGGCTCCTGCCGGTGCCGGTCTGCACGCCCTGCCACTCGACGATCCTCTTGCCGGAGACGGCGTCGGTGAGGACGTGCAGCCGGTTGGGCGTGCCGTCCTTCTGCGTCCCGCCGACCACGGTCTCCCAGGCGAGGACGGGCTCGCCGCCCTCGCCGACCCACACGACCTTGCGCGGGGCGACGCTGCCCTCGGCCTTCGGCGTGTTCGGCCTGGTCGACACCAGGGTCTTCGGTGCGGTCTCCACCTGGAGCGGCTTGGTGAGCGCCTGGGAGACCCGCTCGATCGAACCGGCCTTGGAGCGGTGCACGATGAGGTCGCCGCCGAGGACGGGCAGGCCCTCGTAGGTGCTCTCGTAGTGCGTGTGGGTGGTGCCGTCCTGGTCCTTGACGACGGTCTTCACCTTCAGGCCGACCTTCGCGCCGAGCTTCAGCGCGGACCTGGTCTCGTCCTGCCGCGCCTCGGCCCGGCCGACGAGCGTCCGGTACTCCTGCGCGCTCACCTTCGCCGGCAGCTGGCCGGGGTCGCCCTTCGGCGCCCGCGCGGGTGCGGCGGACGCCGGGCCCATCGGCATGCTCAGCAGCGCCATGGCGGCGACGGTGACGAGGGATGTGCTCAGGGCGACGCGCCTGTGGGCGCGTCCGGGGGTCGTGGATCTCACGGGGGTACTCCTTGTCTGCCGGCCGTCGCGGGGGACGCCCGAGGGGGAGCGCTCCGGCGGCCCGGTGGGGCCGCGGAACTCCGGAGTGGGGGGTTTGCCTCGGGAACGATGACACGCCATTTCCGGCATGTCACCGCAAAGTTCCCCCTGCACCTGAGGTGTAGGGAGGCGCGCCGCACGGCAAGGGAAACCCCTACACGGCCAGGGGGCGGACGAGGGTTCCCTAGTGCGGCGGCGACGCCCCGGGGCCGGCCGGCCCGCCGCCCAGCAGCGCCCCGAGCTGCGCCCGGGAGCGGATGCCGAGCTTGCGGTAGACGCGCGTGAGGGACGCCTCGACGGTCTTCACGCTCAGATACAGCCGGTTGGCCACCTGCTGGTTGGTGGCGCCCTGACCGACGAGGACGGCGATCCGCCGCTCCCCCTCGGTCAGCGACGCCCGGGCGGCGGGACCGGGCCCGGCGGGGCCGTCCCGCAGGCCGGTCTCCAGGCGGGACAGCCGGTGCCGCGCCTGCTCGATCCAGGGCCGCGCCTCGCACCGCGTGAAGATCTCCAGGGCGTCCTCGGCCGCCCGCCGCGCGGCCGCGCCGCGCCGCCGGCGCCGCTCGACGCGCGCCTGGTCGAGCAGGCAGTGCCCGGCCTCCAGCGGCTGGCCGAGCCGCGCGAACAGCGCCGCGGCCTCGCTGAGGAGCGCGACCGCCGCGTCGTGCTCGCCGCGCGCGGCCAGCAGCGCCGCCTCCGCCCGGTCCAGCCGTCCGGTGACGCTCGCGCCGCGGTACCCGACGGCGGCGCGGGTCGTGCGGATCAGCTCCGCGGCCCGCCCGGTGTCGCCCAGGGCCGCGAGCCCCTCGGCGAGGTCGCACTGCCAGGGCAGCACCGTCGGCGACGGCAGCCTGCGGTCCTGGCCGAGCGCCTCGATGCGCCGCAGCGTGCCGACGCCCGCCCGGACGTCCCCGCTCCGCGTCTGGGCGACGCCGAGCACGTGCAGCAGGCGGCTCTGGAAGATGACGTCGTTCTCCTGCTCGGACGCCCGCACCCCGCGCTCGGCGAGGGCGACCGCCCGGTCGATGTCCCCGCCCGCCAGCTCCGCCAGCGCGCCGTGGTACCAGGCCGGGCCGGGGCTGAGGGCCGCCTGCTCGGTGACTCGCATGGCGCGGTCGGCGAAGTCCAGCGCCTCCCGGCAGCGGCCCGTCCGCGCCGACACCTCCGACAGGTTGCGCAGGACGTGCACGACCTCCTCGCCGGAGCCGCGCTCCACCAGCGCCAGCAGCCGCAGCAGCTCGGCGCGCGCCTCGGTGAGCCGGTCCTCGAAGATGGCGCAGTAGGCCGCGAGGTACCGGGGCGTCATGTGGAGCCGTCCGTCCAGCGGGGGCTCCGGGAGCCGCCGCGCCCGTTCGAGGTCGCCCGCGTAGTCGCCGCGCCCCTCGATCAGCGCGATGTTCGCCCGGACGGCGAGCGCCCGCGCCTCCAGGTCGGTGTCGCCGGTGTCGCGCGCGTGCACCAGCGCGGCGTTGACCTCCTGCTCGGCGCGTCCGGGCGCGCCGGTCACGAGCGTGCCGAGCGCCGTCCGCAGCCGCACCTGCCCGAGCAGCGCCGGGTCGCCCTCGGCGTCCACCAGCGCGGCAGCGAACAGCTCGCCCATCTCGGTGAGCCCCTGGCCGGACAGGTCCAGCAGCGCGAGCCGGACCCGGACCCGCTGCGCGCGGGTGGCGTCGGCGGCCAGGACGGCGTCGGCGGCGCGGTGCGCGAGGTCGGGCAGGCCGCCGCTCGCGCCCGTCTCGGCCGCCGCGACCAGCCACTCCAGCCGCTCGGCGGCGGGCTCGGCGGGCGAGCGGTCCGCGGCCAGCAGGTACAGCTCGGCGGCCATCCGGTGCGACCCCTGCCGGACGGCCTGCTCGGCGGCGGTGACCAGCGAGTGCGCGAGCTCGGCGTTCGGGCCCGGGTCGGCGAGGGCGCGGTGCCGGGCCCGTCCCGCCGCGTCCGGCACCACCTCGGCGAGGGCCCGGTGCACCCGCGCCAGGTGCGGGGCGTCGGCGGACTCGGCGAGGACGGTGCCGACCGCGGGCGGGGTGAACCGGATCCCGCCGCCCTCGGTGATCAGCAGCCCCAGCCCGGCGGCGTGCCCGATGTCGCGCGCGGCCTCGGCGCGCCCGGCCCGGCGCAGCAGGTCCGCCGTCGGCCGGATCGCGAGCGCCGCCATCAGCAGCGTCTCGCGGGCACGCTCGGGCAGCCGCGCCAGCCGTTCGGCGATCACGGCCCGCACGCGCTGCGGCAGCGGGGCGGGGCGCCAGTGCCGCGGGACGCGCCCGGTGAACGCGCCGCCGAGCGCGAGCGCCAGGTACGGGTTGCCGCCGGAGTCGGCGTGCAGGGTGTTCACCACCCGCACCGGGAGCCCGTAGCTGTCGAGCATCTCGGCCAGCTCGTCCGGCTCCAGCGGCGGGACGGGGAGGTGCGCGGCGTCGGGCGCGGGCGTCCAGGTGTCGCCGCCGTCGCTCGCGGCGAATCCCTCCGGCCAGCGCCCGGCGACGATGGCGCGCACGCCGCGCGGGCCGAGCCGGCCGACCGTGTAGCGGACGGCGTGCACGGACTCGGCGTCCAGCCACTGGGCGTCGTCGACGAGCAGCAGCACCGGCCGCTCCTCGGCGCACCGGGCGAGCAGCCCCCGGAAGGCCAGCCGGCACGCGGCATGGTCGGACGCCGCCGCCGGATGCGGCTCGGGCAGCCCGGACAGCCGCTCGCGCGGCAGCTCGGCGGTGAGCGCGCCCGGCAGCTGGTCGAGCAGCTCGGCGAGCCCCGAGCACGGCACCCACCGCTCGGTCTCGGTGCCCGCGACCCGCAGCACGAGCTCCCCGCGTTCCGCGGCCGCGGCTCCGGCGGCTTCGAGCAGCGCCGTCTTCCCGATACCGCTCGGACCGGTCAGCACCACGCTGCCGTTCCGCCCGATCCGGGACTCCACGGACGCGAGCAGCGCGGACCGCCCTGCCAGCCTGGGCGGTGCTCCGGCGCGGACCGCCGACGACACGGCGAGGACGTCCATGACTCGCTCCCCTCAGGAGGACTAGGACGCCGCCACCGACGATAGCCAGCGGACGAACCCGTCACAACGCCCGCGTTCCGCTCAGGGGCGGAACAGGGCCTGGCTCGTCCCCATCATGATCCGGTCGTGCGGGCGCAGGGTCCGCATGACGGCCTCCAGGACGGACCGCTCCATCGAGACGCACCCGGCCGTCCGACCCGCGCCGACGTGCATGAAGATCGCCGAGCCGTTCCCCTGGACGACCGGCGAGTCCGGAGGCCGGTTGTAGTTGATCACCACGGCCTGCCGGTAGGGCCCGTCCCGCATGATCTTCGAGAGGTTCTCGTCGGCGGGCAGGCACGTGCCCCGGTAGTACCGGTTGTACCGCCGGTCGCCGATCGTCGAGCCCCAGCAGTCGCCGCTCTCCCGCAGCGTGCGGTAGGGGAGGCGGGTGCCGGGGTCCCCTTCGCCGAACGCCTGGGTCAGGCTGTAGGAGCCGGTCGGCGACCTGCCGTCGCCCTCCCGCTTGGCGCCCGGCTCGGCATATCCGTTCCGTCCCACATGCCCCGGTGCGGTCAGGAGCGTCTTCCACGAGCGCCCCGCCCTGACGCATTCGGTGACGGCCACTTCGGTCGTGCCGTATCGGGCCGCCACGGCGAACACCACATGCCGCGCCGCACCCGGCTCGTAGCGCGTCTTCCCCTGGCCGAGCGCCCGGCAGGGATCCTCCACCCTCTCCCGGGCGAACGCCTGCGGGGCATGAACCCCCGCCGCGACCAGCACCGCGGCAGAGGACAGCGCGGCGGCAGAGGAGAGAACCGTGACCCGCATGGCACCCGAACGCATGACGCGGCTCCCTGCTCCTGAGGAACGGATGATCATGCCTCGATCTCTACCCCGCCCCGGTACCCCTCAACAGCAGGCGTGTGCCCGAGAGGACGGCGTTACTCACTGCCGGGCAAGGGGGCTCTTCTCGGCGACCGGATCAGGACGCTCTGGAAACCGCAGAACGCCCGGAACCGTGAAGTTCCGGGCGCTCTGCGTGCCGTCACGACACCGAAGGGCCACTCAGGCCGGAAGGCTACTCGCCCTTCCAGTTCGGCTTGCGCTTCTCGGCGAAGGCCGCCGGGCCCTCCTGGGCGTCCTTGGACATGAAGACCGGCAGGGTGATGTCCTGCTGCTTCTTCCACGCCTCGTCGGACGTCCAGTCCGCGGACTCGACGATGACCTTCTTGGTCGCCGCGAGCGCCAGCGGGGCGTTCTCGGCGACCTTCAGGGCCAGCTCCTTGGCCGCGGCGAGCGCGCCGCCCGGCTCGGCGAGCCGGTTGACGAACCCGAGCTCGGCCATCCGCTCCGCCGGGTACTTGTCGCCGGTGAGGGCGATCTCCATGGCGATGTGGAACGGGATGCGCTGCGGCAGCCGCAGCAGCCCGCCGCCCGCGGCGACCAGCCCGCGCTTCGGCTCGGGCAGCCCGAACTGGGCGTCCCGCGCCGCGACGATCATGTCGCAGGACAGCGCCACCTCGCAGCCGCCGGCCAGGGCGTAGCCCTCGATGGCGGCGATCAGCGGCTTGGCCGACGGGCGCTCGGTGATGCCGGCGAAGCCGCGTCCCTCGACGGTCGGGTTGTCGCCCGTCAGGAAGCCCTTGAGGTCCATCCCGGCGCAGAACGTCCCGCCCGCGCCGGTGAGGATGCCGATGGACAGGTCCTTGCGGGAGTCGAGCTCGTCGAGGGCCGCCGCGATCCCCTTCGCCACCTCGCCGTTGACCGCGTTGCGGGCCTCCGGGCGGTTGATGGTGACGATGAGGACGGCGCCGTCTTCTTCGGTAAGGACAGCGTCGGTCATTCAGTGCCTCACTTCGGCTGGAAGCGGATACCGCCGTCGAAGCGGATCGTCTCGCCGTTCATGTAGTCGTTCTCGATCAGGGACTTGACCAGGTGGGCGAACTCCGACGCCTTGCCCATCCGCTTCGGGAACGGGACGGGGGCGGCGAGCTTGGCCTTGAACGCCTCCGCCGCCTCGCCCTCGCCGTAGATCGGGGTGTCGATGATGCCGGGGCAGATCGTGTTGACGCGGACGCCGATCGCGGCGAGGTCGCGGGCGGCGGGGAGCGTCATGCCGATGATGCCGCCCTTGGACGCGGAGTACGCGAGCTGCCCGGTCTGCCCCTCGATGCCGGCGATGGAGGCGGTGTTGATCACCACGCCGCGCAGGCCGTCCTCGTCGGCGGGCTCGGTCTTGGAGATCGCCGCGGCGCCGATCCGCATCAGGTTGAAGGTGCCGATCAGGTTGATCCGGATGACGGTCTCGTAGGAGGCCAGGTCGTGCGGGGTGCCGTCGCGGTTCACGGTCCGCGACGCCCAGCCGATGCCGGCGCTGTTGACGATGACGCGCAGCGGGGCGCCGGAGTCGACGGCGGCCTGCACCGCGGCCTGCACCTGCTCCTCGTTCGACACGTCCGTCTTGACGAAGACGCCGCCGATCTCGTCGGCGAGGGCCTTGCCCTTGTCCTCGTTCAGGTCGGCGATGACCACCTTGGCGCCTTCGGCGGCCAGCGCGCGGACGGTGGCCTCACCGAGGCCGCTCGCGCCACCGGATACGACGGCGGAAACTCCGTTCAGGTCCATAAGCGACACCTTACGTGAGGGACCGAATGTGGTTCGGGGTGATGCTATCCAGACGTCGTCGCGCGCTCTGCTCACACCCCTGCGGATCACGGAGGCGCGACCTCGCCCGGGAAGGCGAAGTTACTCTGGAGTCACAATAGAGAACGTTTGCCGCCCCCTGGCAAGGGCACCCGGACCCCATGAGCGAGCGTCCTGCACAGAGCCAGTCCTACCCCGGGCGCACCGAGGACATGACGCCCGAACCACGCGACGAGATGCGCGGCTACACCGGCAGCGGCCTGCTGGAGGGACGGCGCGCACTGATCACCGGCGGCGACTCCGGCATCGGCCGGGCGACGGCCGTCGCGTTCGCCAAGGAGGGCGCGGACGTCGCGATCACCTACCTGGAGGAGGACGAGGACGCCCGGCACACCGCGGGCCTCGTCGAGGCCGCCGGCCGCCGGTGCGTGACGTTCGGCGGCGACCTGGCCGAGGAGCGGCACTGCCGCGAGGTGGTCCGGCACACCGTCCGCGACCTCGGCGGGCTCGACCTGCTCGTCCTGCACCACGGCACCCAGACGCCGGTGAAGGACGTGCGCGAGATCGACGACGCCCAGCTCCGGCGGACGTTCGAGGTGAACGTGTTCTCGCTGTTCTGGACCGTCCAGGAGGCCCTCGACCACCTGGGCCCCGGGTCGTCGGTGATCATCACCGGGTCCATCAACGGGCTGCGCGGCAACAAGACGCTCATCGACTACTCGGCCAGCAAGGCGGCGGCGATGGCGCTGACCACCTGCCTCGCCCAGAACCTCATGGACCGCGAGATCCGGGTCAACTGCGTCGCGCCCGGCCCGGTGTGGACGCCGCTCATCCCCGCCACGTTCGACGCGGAGAAGGTCGAGGACTTCGGGAAGCAGGCCCCGATGGGGCGCGCCGCCGACCCCGACGAGATCGCGCCGTCCTACGTCTTCTTCGCCTCCGACCGCCAGTCGTCCTACTACACCGGGCAGACCCTGGTCCCCGCCGGCGGTGAGATCCACCCGGGCTGATGGAGTGCCGATGACGGAGCTGCGACGCAGCGACCTGAGCGAGCCCGGCTACGGGCGCCGGAAGTGCGGGAAGGGATTCGTGTACCTCGGCCTCGACGGCCGGACCCTGGCCGACGCCGCCGAGAAGGCACGGATCAAGGCCCTCGTCATCCCTCCCGCGTGGAAGGACGTCTGGATCTGCCCCGACTCCGACGGCCACATCCAGGCCGTCGGGACGGACGCCGCCGGGCGCCGCCAGTACCTCTACCACGACGCCTGGCGCGAGCAGCGCGACCGGGAGAAGCACGACCACGTCCTGGAACTGGCCGAGCGGCTGCCCAAGGTCCGCCACACGCTCACCCAGCACCTGGCCGGACGCGGCTACACGCGCGAGCGGGTGCTCGCGGCGGCCGTCCGCCTCATCGACCTCGGGTTCTTCCGGATCGGCGGGGAGGCGTACGCGGCCGAGAACGGCACCTTCGGGCTCGCGACCGTCCTGCGCGAGCACGTCACCTGCGGGCGCGACCGGGTGACGTTCGACTACCCCGCCAAGGGCTCGAAGGACCGGTACCAGGCGGTCGCGGAGGAGAACGTGCGCAAGGTGGTGAGCGGCCTCAAGCGGCGCGGCGACGACTCGCCCGAGCTGCTCGCCTACCGGACGCCCGGCGGCTGGCACGACGTCACCACGTCCGACATCAACGAGTTCATCCGCGAGGTCACCCAGGGCGACTTCACCGCCAAGGACTTCCGGACGTGGCACGCCACCGTCCTCGCGGCCGTCGGGCTCGCGGTGTCGGTGCGCGCCGCTGACAGCGAGGCCTCCCGCAACCGCGCCGTCGTCCGCGTCGTCAAGGAGGTCGCCTCCTACCTCGGCAACACCCCGGCCGTGGCGCGGGCGTCCTACATCGACCCGCGCGTCATCGACCTGTACGAGGAGGGCGCGACGATCGCGCCCGCCCTCGGACGGCTCGGCGTGGACGTCGCCGAGGGCGAGCTGGCGACGCAGGGGCCGACGGAGCAGGCCGTCCTCGACCTGCTCCGCGGGGCCTCCTGATGTCCGCCGGAGGCGGAGACGCCCGTCCTCACTCCGCGCGGCGGTAGGCGGCGGGCGGGGTGGGCGTCGTGCCGAGGCAGGTGGCGACGGGATCCTCGATCGAGCACCAGCCGGGCTTGCGCACCGGCACGTAACCGGCGGGAACGCCCCGGTTCGCGATGATCGACCGGTAGGTCGGGACGGCGTCGGTCGGACGGCGCGCCAGGGACGGATCGGTCAGCGCGTCCACCGTGTAGAGGCCGAACCGCGGCCGGTAACTGCCCCACTCGTAGTTGTCGGTGAGGCTCCAGTAGTTGTAGCCCATCATCTTCACGCCGTCGGCCATCGCACGCTGGATCCAGTAGACGTGGTCGCGCAGATGGTCCGAGCGTGTGTAGCCGTCCTGGCGCGGCTTGCCGTTGTCCGTGGACATGCCGTTCTCGACGATGTAGATGGGCAGGTTCGGCAGGCGGCGCTGGTAGTTCCTGAGGACGTAGTACAGCCCCTCGGGCTCAGGGTCGATCTTCCAGAACTCGCCCATGAGCGCGTAGGCCGCGGTCCCGTTCTGCAGGTTGGCGCCGTAGTAGTAGTCGATGCCGATGAAGTCGAGCTTGTCGGTGACCTCGTTGAACAGGGCCGCGTCGAAGATGCCGTTGACAGGCGACCCGTAGGCGACGTTGCTGGACACCGGGGCACCCGGGTCCACCGCGTGGATCATGTCGTAGGCGGCGCGGTGCGTCCTGACCAGGGCGTTGCGCATCCTCATCATCTGGCCGAGGTCCATCGGACGGGCCGTCAGCTCCTTGTAGATGTAGGCGCTGGCCTCGTTGAACGTGATCCAGACGACGCCCTGGCGCTTGTACCTGTCCACGACGAAGCGGGCGTTGCGCAGCCAGTCGTCCCGCGTCCGAGGGTTGTCCCAGGCGCCCTGGTCGGCGACCCAGCCCGGGTAGACCCAGTGGTCGAGCGTCAGCATCGGGCGCATCCCGGCCGCCCTGATCCGTCGGACGAGGTCGTCGTAGTAGGCGATCGCCTTGGGGTCGCGGAAACCGCGGCGCGGCTCGACGCGGGACCACTCGACGGACGTCCGGAACACGTTCGCGCCGAGCCCGCGGGCGAGTTTCAGGTCGCTCGGGTAGCGGTGCCGGAAGTCGACGGAATTCTCGTAGGGGTCGGTGACGCCGCCAGCCTTGCGGTCGGCGTACCTCGTCCAGTTGCTGTCGGGGAAGGAGCCTTCGCTCTGGAAGCCGGACGTGGCGACGCCCCAGAGGAATCCCGGCGGGAACTTGGCGGTGGCGGGCCTGCCGGCGGCGGACTCGGCGGCCGGGGCGGCCGCGGCGGGGGACGCGGCGGTCAGCGCGAGGGCGGCCGCCAGGCCGAGGGCCGGCAGGAGGTGGACGGGGCGTGCTCTGCGGGGCCTGCCGAACACGGGACTCCCTCCGGAGGCGGACATGAATCTCCTTCGCACTACAGGGGTCGCGCGCGCCCCCGTCAATGGCCGGACACGGCCGGATCCGGCAACCGCCGGACCCGCCCCCGGCTGTGCCGCGCATCACAGACCGATAAATTGATCATGCTTTTCCGGCGCTTGTGACTCACTTCACAATCAGTGAAAGGGGTTGCCGATCAGTGCTGGCAGAACGCTGGACCGGTGTCTCAAACGGACCGCCGCCACCGTGGAGAAATGGCGGGTGATTTGCCAGCCCGGCCGCGCGCTGGCTAGCTTCCTGCCCGGTTCATGCGGCGCCCGAGCCGCCCGGACAACAGAACACGCACCCCGACGCGCGGCGGCGGCGCGGACGGTCTCCCACGGGAGGCCGGCGCGGACCCCCAGGTCGTCCCCTCCAGGGACCCCGCCCGGAAGCCGTCGTCGGACGCCGAATCCGTGCAGACGAGAGGCACGGAACCGGAAGCGGCCGCCATTTCTCTGCGTCCCCCCTCAATGACGCTGCGAAATCGGCCGCTGCATCTCGAACCCTCCAATTAATCCGGAGGGTGACGGCTGCCCGGTAGGCATCAACCGCGAGGTCTGGAGACATTCTGCATACCCCTCGAAACCCCCTCAAGGCCGGATTCACCGTGGGCGGGCTCGTGCTCACCACGACCACCGCGCTCGGCGCGTCCGTCCTGGCGGCAGGGCCCGTGCACGCCGCGGCCCCGCAGCGGGCGCCCCTCGCCGCGGCCCCGGCCGCGACGGTCACCACCACGGCCCTCACCGCCAAGCAGGCCCGGATCGCCAAGCAGAGGAAGCGCGCCGACTACGCCGTGAGGTACGCGGCCAAGCAGATCGGCGACCCCTACCGCTACGGCGCCACGGGCCCCGGCTCCTGGGACTGCTCCGGGCTCGCCGGAGGATCCTGGCGCAAGGCCGGGGTGAAGCTCCCCCGGACCACCCAGCAGATCTACAAGGCGGTCCACAAGAAGGTCTCCTGGAAGGGCGCCGTCAAGGGCGACCTGCTGTTCTTCTACGGCGGCCGGAGCCACATGGGCATCTACGTCGGCCACGGCTACATGATCCACGCGCCGAGCTCCGGCAAGCGGGTCAAGAAGATCAAGCTGAACGGCTACTACAAGCGCAACTTCCACGGCGCCGTCCGGCCCGGGATCTGACCCGGACCGCACGCCAGGCCCCGCGCCGCCCGCCCGGCGCGGGGCCTTCGCGGCACTAGGCCGGCAGGGTCCGCCGCAAGAACTCCTCGGTGAGCCGCCAAGCGCGCGCGGCGGGCTCCGGCTGGTAGAACATCGGCGCCTTGCGGTTGTGGAACGCGTGCCCGCCGTCCTCCTGGACGTGGATCTCCATGTGGTCCCTCTCCTCGACCGCACGTTCCACCTTGGCGACGTCCTCCCGGGGGATGTACGCGTCGGCACCGCCAAAGTGGAACTGCGCAGGCGCCTGGACGGCGTCGAGCTTGTCAAGCATTCCCGGCACACCGGACCCGTAGTACGAGACGAGCGAATCGACCTGCGCGTTCGCAGCCACCAGGTACGCCAGCGTCCCGCCGAAGCAGAACCCCAGGACGCCCACCCGGCCCACCTCTGGCAGCCCCTTGAGGACCCCCAGCGCCGCCACAGCGTCCTCTACGCCCCTCTCCCAGTCGAACTGGGAGACCATCGACATCCCCTTGGGCAGGGCCGCCTCGTTGTGCGCGGTCGTCCAGTTCGGCTCGATCCGCCAGAACATGTCGGGCGCCGCCACGACGAACCCCAGCGCGACCAGGTCCTCGGCGACCGCCTCCATGTAGTCGCCGACACCGAAAATCTCTTGGAGCAGCAGGATCCCGGGACCGCGCGTCCCCCACACCCGCAGGTCGAACTCGCCGTCCGCGACGACGACCTTCTCTGTACGCGTCATGTCAGCCGATGATGGCGTAGACCGCGCTGGCATGCGCGACCGTCCGCCCGTCCGCGGTCATGTCGATCTCCGCGAACGCCAGCGTCCGGCCCAGCTTGGACAGCTCCGCGCGCACCAGCACGTCCCGTCCCGTCACGGGCCGCTGGAACGTCGTGCTGAGCTGCACCGTCGTCATCGGCACGAAGGCCCCCCTGGCCCCCGACACCGCCAGCACCACCGCCGTGTCGGCCGCCGCCATCAGCGCCTGCCCCGACAGCGCGCCGCCCTCCCGGGCGAGACGGTCGGACCAGGGCAGCCGCAGCACCGCCGTCCCGTCCCCGACCTCCTCGGGCACCAGGCCCAGGTCGAGCACCCACGGCGCGAAGTTGTCACGGAGGATCTCTTCAGGCTTCACCCCGTCATGATGCACGCTGAGGGCATGCACGAGGAGATCTTCCTGCCCGCCACCTATGCCGCCGGCGTCCCCTACGCGACGTTCGCCCGGCTCCGCGCCGCGTCGCCGGTCGCCCGGGTCGGCGAACCGCCCGTCGGCCCCTGGCCCGCGGGCCCCGGCTTCTGGGCGGTCTTCCGGCACGCCGACGTCAAGCACGTCCTGCGCTCCCCGGACCTGTTCTCCTCCCACCTCGGCGCCACCCAGATCCGCGACCCCGACACGCCCGAGGACCTCGCCTTCGTCCGCGCGATGATGCTGAACCAGGACCCGCCGGACCACTCCCGCCTGCGCCGCATCGTCGCCGCCGCGTTCACCCCCCGCGCCGTCCGCGCCCTGGAGGACACCATCAACGAGCGGGCGCGCGCCCTCGTGGCCTCCGCCCTCGGCGAGGACACCGACTTCGTCGAGCTCGCCGCGGACCTCCCCGTCTGGACGCTGGCCCACATCATGGGCGTCCCCGACTCCGACCGCCGCCTCCTCTACGACTGGGCGTCCCGCGTCATCGGCTACCAGGACCCCGACTACGCCGGCCTCTCCACCGCCGACGCCGCCGCGATGACCCCCATGGCCCGCGAGGCGATGAGGCACCGCCCGTCCGAGACCGTCCGCCCCGACGGCCGCCCCATCAACCCGCGCTCCTCCACGGCCCTCGCCGACATGTTCGCCTACGCGCACGCCCTCGCCGCCGAGAAGCGCTCCCGCCCGTCCGGCGACATCATGTCCCGCATGCTCGAAGGCGGGCTCACCCCCTCCGAGTTCGAGAACATGTTCTTCCTCTTCGCCGTCGCCGGGAACGAGACCCTCCGCAACGGCATCCCGGGCGGCCTGCTCACCCTCCTCGACCACCCCGCCGAACTCGCCCGCCTCCGCGCCGACCCGTCCCTGCTGCCGTCCGCGGTCGAGGAGATGCTCCGCTACTGGCCACCGGTCATGGACTTCCGCCGCACCGCCACGACCCCGCTCGACCTCGGCGGCCAGAAGATCGAGCCCGGCGACAAGGTCGTCGTCTACCACGCCTCCGCCAACCGCGACGAGACCGTCTTCCCCTCCCCCGACCGCTTCGACGTCGCCCGCACCCCCAACGACCACGTCAGCTTCGGCTTCGGCCCCCACTTCTGCCTGGGCGCCCATCTGGCCCGCACCCAGATGCGCGCCGTCTTCCGCGAACTCCTCCCCCACGACGTCACCCTCACCGGCACGCCCGTCCGACTGGCCTCCAACTTCCAGAACGGCCTCAAGCACCTCCCCGTCCACCTGACCCCCGCCCCCTAACCCCGTCGCGAACCCCCCGTCGATCTCGGTACGCTTGCCAGGACGGGTCGCTAGCTCAATTGGCAGAGCTCCGGACTTTTAATCCGTAGGTTGTGGGTTCGAGTCCCACGCGACCCACCACCCCTGACCAGGGCGAACGCGAGAATGCCAGGCTGGTCCGCCGCCGCGTTTGCCCCGCTTCGTCCCCATGCCGGCTCAAGGACGGCTCGGCGGCCCAATCCGGGCCCCACTTCCCCCTGCACGCCTCAGGGCCCGGCGTGCCGCTGGTCGGCCTGGACGACCCGCCGCGGTCAGGGCGGCCGCCTGTGGTCGATGAGGCCGAGGTCAATGTGTCAGTTCGCGGGGCCTGTGCGGGGCTTCGTGAATCTCGCTGAAACCGCCTTCCGAACTCATCACGATCCGTCCGGTCTCGCGGCCGTGCTCGGAATCCTTCTGGTCCCTGTAGGTCAGCCCGAGGCAGATCAACCGGGTGACGGCGTAGGCGAGCGGCGGTCCGGCGAAGACGGCCAACCGGAAGAACCAGGTGACGTCGTACAAGGACAGGCGGAAGTTGTCCGCGATCTGGTCGTTGGCGGCCGCGGCCCACAGCAATCCGTAGAAGGCGATGCCGGCCGCACCCACTGCCGTACGGGTCACCGCGTCGCGGGGACGGTCCAGAACATGGTGAATGCCGCGATCGCCGGTAAGCCGCCGTTCTATCCAGGGATAGACCGCCAGGACGGTGAAGAACGCCCCCGGCATGAGAAGCGCGGGCACCAGCACCGCGAGGGTGATCGGGTGGCCGGCCACGCTGGGTTCCCAGCCCGGCATGATCCGCACGGCTCCGTCCAGGAAGCCCATGTACCAGCCGGGCACCGCTCCGGCGGTGATGTCCCCTGGCCGGTACGGGCCGTACTGCCAGACCGGGTTGATCTGCGCGAACGTTCCGAGGAGCGCGAGAACCCCGCAAGTGGCCAGCAGAAGCGCCACCGCTGAGCCGCGCGACGCGTCTCCCGAGAAGGCGCCGGGAAAACGGGTGTGGCCGTGCTCGCGGACGAGCCTCTGTCGGAGGACGAACAGGGCGGCCAGGACCGCTGGAAGGACGAGGATGTGCAGCCAGTAGAGCCGGGTGATGATCTTTTCCCCCGGAAACTCACCGCCGAAGATCAAGAACGTCAGGCTGGTGCCGACCAGCGGAATCGCTTGGGTCACACCTTGGAGGAGCCCGAGGCTGCCGCCGGACAACATGTCGTCCGGCAGAATGGTGCCGGTCCAGGCCGTCACCATGCCCAGCGACAGTACGGCCACCCAGACCAGCCAGTTGAGGCCGCGCGGGCGGCGGAACGCACCGGTGAAGAACAGCCGCAGCAGCTGCAGGGTGAGCGCGGCGACGAAGATCAGCGCGGCCCAGTGGTGAATCTGCCGCATGAGCAGTCCGCCGCGCACGTCGAGGCTGATGTCCAACGTCGACGCGTACGCCTCGCTGACCGGGACGCCCCGTAGCGGCCCGTACGAGCCGTCATAGGTGACCTGCGTCATGTCGGGGTCGAAGAAAACGGTCAGGAACGCGCCCGTGACGATGAGTACCAGGAACGAGTAAATCGCGAGCTGGGCGAACAAGAACGACCAATGATCGGTCCGTGCATGCCGTGACCACCGTCCCACGCCGCGGGCTTGTCCCTGCATTGGCTTCACTCCCCGAACTGGTTCTGGTACACATGCGACACTCCGAGATCGGCAGATGTGACATCCCACGGGAGAAAACCGGCAGGTGTGACATAAACGACGAGCGGCCGCTCGTACGGTCACTGGGCGGCGACGGTCTCTGTGTGCTCCGCCTCGTCCGGTGCGGCCGCGGGGGCGGGGTTCTTCGGGCCCCGGAGGGCGATGTACACGAGCAGCAGGCCCATAAGGGCGACGCCTGCCCACATGGACTGCTGCCATCCGTCGACGTAGGACTGCTTTGCGGCGTCGACCAGGGTCTGAGCCTGCGAGCCTGCGCTGTTTGATGCCTGGAGTGCGTTGGCGATGCCCTCGCGTGCGGTGCCTGCGGTCTCCTGCGGAATGCCGTCCAGCCGGTCGTCGATGGCGTTGCGGTAGCCGGCTGTCAGGAGCGCGCCGAGCATGGCGACGCCGAGTGCGGTGCCGAATTCTCGCGTGACGTCGTTGAGGGCGGAGGCGACGCCTTGTTTCTCTTGCGGCAGGGAACGGGTGATGGCCTCGGTGGAGGGCACCATGGACAGGGCCATGCCGACGCCCATGACAACGATTCCGGGCAGGATCGACAGGTAGCCGCCGTCGATGGAGACGAACAGGGCCAGGAGGGCCAGACCGACGCTGGTCAAAGCGATTCCCGAGCTCATGGTCAGGCGGGGGCCGACCCGCGCGGCCAGCCTGGGGGCCAGGCCGGAGGCCGCCATCATCGCGACGGCCATGGGCATCAGCGCCGCCGCGGACAGCAGCGCCGACCAGCCGAGCACGGCCTGGAAGAACGGGAAGAGGACCACGAAGATGCCCGACTGAACACCGAAGACCACCAGCAGCGTGATCGAGCCGCCGGCCAGGCCGCGCTCGCCGAACAGGCGCACGTCCAGCAGCGAGGCGTCCCGGCGGCGCAGTTCCCAGGCGACGAACCCGGCCGTGGCGATGAGGCCGGCGGCGAGGCCGATCAGCGTCGCGGGTGCGGTCCAGCCGCGACTGGGTCCCTCTTGCAGGACGAAGGTGAGGGCGGCCACGGCGACGACGGAAACCAATGCGCCGACGGTGTCGAAGGCGTGAGCGGAGCGCTCGTGGGAGTTGGGAACCGACTTCGACGTCATGGCCAGGGCCACGACGATCAGGGCCACGGGCAGGACGAACATCCAGCGCCAGTCGGCGACGTCGACCAGAAGAGCGGACAGGAACATGCCCAGGATGCCGCCTCCTCCGGCGACGCCGGTCCACACGCCGATCGCCTTCCCGCGCTGCTCCTCGGGGAAGGTGGAAGTGATGACGGCCAGGGTGATGGGCATGATCGTCGCTGCGCCGATACCGCCGGCCAGGCGCGCGGCGATCATGACTTCGGCGGTGGGGGCCAGGCCCGCCGCGATGCTCGCGACCCCGAAGACGACCAGCCCGGCGATCAGCGTGGGCCTGCGGCCCAAGCGGTCACCGATCGCGCCGAGCGGCAGCAGCAGTGCGGCCAGGGTGAGGGTGTAGACGTTGATGATCCACAGGACCGTGTTCTGCGAGGTGTCGAAGTCGACGGCCATCTGCGTCTGGGCGACGGTCAGCCCGGACACCGACGCGATGACGGCCATCAGCGCCATCGACACGGCTGTCAGGACCACGCGCAACTGACGCGCGTCCGGCACGTCCCCGCCGCCGTCGGCGAGCGCGACCCGTGAAGGTTTCATACTCATGGAGTCCTTTCGAGATGGGCATGCGGCATCGGCCGGTCTGTCGCCGGCTGAAGGGGATGTGGAACCCGACCGCCGTGCAGGGCGGATCCCTCGGATCGCGTCGCCTGCAATGGGGTCGATGACCGGAGCCTGCTCGGTCACCTGCTCGGCGCAGCCTCAGCCGAGGGATGGTGCCTCAGTGAGGTGCGCGCGCCTGCTCCGCGACCGTGCTCATCGCAGGGCGAGTGAGGTCTCGGTCTCTACGTGGGTCAGCTTGTCGGGGTTGCGGACGTAGTAGAGACCGGTGACGCGGGCGTCCTCGACGCGCACCGCCAAGACGCCGTCGAACTCGCCGTTCACGCGCAGAATCAGAGCCGGGTTGCCGTTGACCACGGTCGGCCCAACGGTGAGAGTGGCATCGGTCTTGGCCAGGCCGCCAACGATGAAACGGGCCACCTTCTCGGCGCCGGTGATCGGATGGGGCGCGGTGAGCGATCTGGCGGACGGCCGCGGAGGTCTTCCCGACGGCGACCGCGATCTCGCCATAGCCGAGCCCGAAGGCCTCGCGCAGCACGAACACGGCGCGTTCGGTCGGTGACAGCGTCTCCAGCACGAGCATCAGCGCCATGGACACGCTCTCGGCGAGCTCGATGTTCTCGGCCACGTCCGGTGTGGTGAGCAGCGGTTCGGGCAGCCAGGGACCGACGTAGGCCTCCCTGCGGCGTCTCATGCTGCGCAATCGGTTGATCGATTGGCGGGTCGTGATCTGGACCAGGTAGGCGCGCTGGTCGCGCACCTGCCCCACGTCGGCCTTCACCCATCGCAGCCAGGTCTCCTGCAGGACGTCCTCCGCGTCGGCCGCCGATCCGAGCATCTCGTAGGCGACAGTGAACAGCATGTTCCGGTGGGCGAGGAACGCCTCGGTCTCCGGGTCGGCGACGAGTTCGCCCACATCTCGAGCCTTCTCCTTCTCCGGCGGCCCTGGCTGCCGGCGGCCCTCACGCGGTGCGTCCACGACACGGTCCTCTTTCGGAGATTGCCATTGAGCGCGGCCCAACGGGTTGGTGCAGTCGACATCAAGACACCGGCTGGTGCACGCCTGTGACATCGAGCCGCCGCGGCTGTCCACTCACCCGGCGGACACCCGCCCGGCGCGCCTGCCGTCGTGACCTCTCCTCCGGTTCAGGGGGGACGGGTCGGTTGCCAGCGCGATGTCGTCGAGCACGCCGCCGTAGGTGTCGCGGGCACGCGGGCTAATACCGCTGCGCGTACCAGGTCGGTCGCTCGCCGAACATGCCCTTGAAGTCGCGGATGAAGTGGCCCTGGTCGACATAGCCGAGGTCGGCCGCAAGCGCGGCCCAGTCGATCGCCCCGCCGGCGGCCATGCGTGCGGTCACCTCGTGCAGGCGATAGCGGCGGATCACCCACTTGGGGCCGATGCCGACATACTCCGCGAAAAGCCGTTGCAGCCCCCGCATGCTCAGCCCCAGCTCGCCGGCGAGGCGTTCGACCCTGGTCAGGGTCTTGTCCTTGGCGATCAGCTCGACCGAAGCCACCGCCTGGCGCACCCGGGGGTCGTCGTCCGGCAGGTGTCTCAGCAGGAAGGCTTCCACGGTCGGCACGTCGAGCGTCGCGGGCAGGTCCGGGCCGAACACCTCGGTCGCCGGGACAACGCGGTCGGTGATCGTCGAGACGGAGGCACCGAGGAACAGGCGGAAGCAGCCCGGCCGGAACGCGACGCCGAAGACCTGGTCGCGGCCCTCGAGAACCTTGATCTGGTAGCCGCTGCACACGCCGTTGACGTCCGCGCGGCCGCCTCCGAACGACAGGTGCACGTTCGGGTACGGCACGATCTTCTGCCGGTAGGGCTCGGCGTAGTCCCAGCGAGCCTCCCAGTACCGCTCCACCCATGGCGCGAGCGCCGGCGACGGGCTGTGGAACGTGTGGCGCTGATACCTGGTCCACGCACCCCGCAGCTCACGAACGTCCCGCTCCACTCAGCAGAGTGTATGTCGCCTTTGTCCAATACCCCTCCGGCCGGGGCCGCCTAGCCTCGCGGCCATGTCACATCTGTCCAACGCTGCCGAGGCCATGGCCGCAGTCGCCCGCACCATCACCGACGACCAGCTCGCCAACAAGACTCCGTGCACGGAGTACGACGTGCGGGCGCTGGTCAACCACCTCCTGTTCTGGGGCCCGTCGCTCGCCGGCGGCGGCCGCAAGGAGTCCGTTCCGCAGCCGGCGGGCGCCGAGTCCGAGGTGGACCTGGCGGCCGGCGACTGGCGCGGCCGCCTGCTCGCCCTGCTGGACGACATCACGTCGTCGTGGGCGCCGCCGAGCGCCTGGGAGGGCGAGACAAGCATGGGCACACCGCAGACGCTGCCCGCGCCCGGCCTGGGCGACATGATCGTCGGTGAGCTGGCCATGCACGCCTGGGACCTTGCGGTCGCGACCGGGCAGCGGCTGGAACTGCCCGCCGACCTGCTGACGCATCTGCACGACACGGTGTTCGCCAGCGTGGAGCAGGGGCGGGAGATGGGCATGTACGGACCGGAGGTCGCGGTGCCGGCGGACGCACCCACCTTGGACCGCATCGTCGGCCTGACCGGCCGTGATCCCGCCTGGACATAGTTCCCAACCGGTGATGTCGGTCATACCTGACGTCAATTGTCGAAGCATGGTGCGGCGGCACCGCGTCCATGCCGCCTTTACGTGGCGTGGCGGATGTGGCGGCGTCGTCGTGGGCGGGCGAGTCCGTTCGCTCAGTGCTTACAGGACGGCGATGAGCAGGCTCACGGCGGACTCCTGGCGGGCGATGTCGGCCTGGTCGAACGGGCCCGTCCAGCGCAGGCCGTACTGGTCGGCGTTGTTCCGGCCGTAGGTGAAGGCGGAGCGGGCCTGGGTCGTCAGGTAGTTCCGGTACGGGTGGCCGGGGAGCGCGCGGTCGAGTTCGGCGAGGTTCCGCGCGAAGATGCCCTTGAACGCCGCCTGGTCGGAGTTGCACGTAGCGGCGGCCTCGCAGGGTTCGGTGAGGATTCCGCGCGGTGACAGGCCCGGGTCGGTGGTCACGGCGTCGGCGATCCGCCGGGCGGTGGCGAGCAGGGACGGGTCGCCGGTGGCGCGGTGCAGCTCCGTCAGGCCGCCCAGGATCACGCCCTGGTTGTACGTCCAGGTGGTGCCGCCGTTGTTGCCGCAGTTTCCGCTCTGCGTCGCCAGGCCGTCGTTGACCAGGTGGGATCCGTTGATCATCCCGCTGCGGGCGAACCAGCGCCAGGACTGGCGCGCGTGGGCGAGGTACTTGGTGTCGCCCGGGATCCGGTTGTGCAGGGAGGCGGCCAGTTTGAGGTAGAGCTCGTTGCTGATGGCGTTCTTGTAGGTCTTCCCGGGCAGGTCCCACCAGATGCCGCCGCCGCAGGTGTCGTCCCAGTACTGGCGCATGTACGCCTCGTCGGTCTCGGCGATCTTCAGGTACCTGGTGTCGCGGGTGAGGTCGTACATGCGGACCATCGCCAGCGCCCACCAGCCGGTGTCGTCGGTGGAGTCCGCGCGGAACTCGCCGTCGCCCTGCGGCCACCAGGGCAGCGGCTTGCGCTGGAGCTCGATGGTGTTCTTCACCTGGGGCAGGTAGCGGGTCGAGCGGGTCCGCGCCATGTAGTCGAGGAGCGCTTGGAGCGCGTTGCCCGACTGCCACCAGGGGCTCTCGGGCTGCCAGCGTCCGCTCGCCTGGTCGTAGAACCCCATCATCGCGTCGACGGCCGATGTGGCACGGGCCCGCGCGGTCCTGTCCTCGCCCGCGTCCGCGCTCGCGGCGGACGTGCCCACGGTGAGCGCAAGCACGGCGCCCGTCACGAGGGAGACCAGACCCTTTCCCGTACGTCGCTTCAGTCCGGTCATCGCGCACCCTCCATGGCAACGAGGCGTCCCAGCCCATGGCCTCCGCCCTGGGCGGGCAGTGCGCTGAATTGTGCCCCGGGCGGGACGAGGCACGCAAGAGTCGTCAGGATCGTTCACATATGTGAGCGTTCTTGCTTGAAATTGCCGGAGGCGTCGGTCGGTTCGCCGCGAGGGCGGTCAGGTGGGAGCGCGTGTCGGGTCGTGCGCCCACGAGAGCCGACGCGCAAGAGCGTGATCGAGAATGTCTGGTGGTGATCGGTCTTGCGCGAGTACGGTCGACGCATGCTCCGGGACCGACGCCATGAGCTGATCCTCCGCGTCCTTCGCTCCGAAGGGCCGGTGACGGCGGAGACGCTGGCCGAGCGCTTGGCGGCGAGCCTCGCCACCATACGCCGCGATCTGCAGAAGCTCGACGAGGAGGGCCTGCTCAAACGGGTGCACGGCGGTGCGATGCCGGTCGAGGGCCATGACGACCCCTTCACGGACGTCGCCGAGGTCCGCCCCGCCGAGAAGGACGCCGTCGCGCTGCGCTGCGCCGAGATGATCCAGGACGGCGAGACCGTGCTGCTCGACATCGGCACGACCGCGCACATGGTGGCGCGGCACCTGCGGGGCCGGGCGCTGACGGTCGTCACCAGCAGCCTCCCGGTGGTCGAGACGCTGGCCGACGACCAGCACGTCCAGCTCGTCGTTCTCGGCGGCATGCTGCGCCGTGACTACCGGTCGCTGGTGGGCTACCTGACGGAGGACAACCTGCGGCAGATCCACGCGGACCGGCTCGTCCTCGGCACCAGCGGGATACGGCCGACCGGAACCGTCATGGACACGACGGTGGTCGAGGTGCCGGTCAAACGAGCCATGATCGCGGCCAGCGAACGGGTGGTCCTCGTCGCCGACGTCGGCAAGTTCCCGGGCACCGGCATGGCGAAGGTCTGCGATGCCACCGACCTGGACGTGGTCATCACGAACGCTCCGGTCGATCCGGACACGGGGGCGGCCCTCGCGGATGCCGGAGTGCAGGTCCTGGAGGTGTGAGGCGCCCGGCGCCCACTGAACCGCTATGGCTGTTCTCATGGGACCGGTCCGGCGCCTTGGCGTCAATTCGCACGGGACCTGCTGGGCGATGACCCGCTGTCTCCGGCGGTCCGGCGTCGCCTGCACGACCAACTGATCAAGCTGCTCGGTGCAGACGAGCATTGAGGAAGGAGCCGGACATGGTCGCGGTCGTCTTCGGGGCCAGGGGAAACGTAGGCCGACATGTCGTCAGTGGTCTGCTCGCGGCGGGCGACAAGGTCCGGGCCACCAGCCGGACACCCGAGACCGCGGGCCTCCTGCCGGGCGTGGAGGCCGTAGCGGCCGATCTTGAGCGTCCCGAAACCCTGCCCGCCGCGCTGGAGGGCGCCGACAAGGTGTTCCTCTACGCCAAACCCGACGGTGTCGAGGGTTTCGTCGACGCCGCCGCGTCCGCGGGCGTCCGGCACGTCGTACTGCTGTCGTCGGCGGCGGTCGTGCTCCCGGACGCGGAGCACAATCCGATCGCCCGGCAGCACCGGACCGTCGAGTTGGCCATCGAGCGGTCCGGCATCGACTGGACGTTCATTCGCCCGGGGATGTTCGCCACCAACACGCTGTGGTGGTGGCAGCGGCCGCTCCGGGACGAGGGCGTCGTGCGCAACCCGTATCCGGATGCGCAGACCGCTCCGGTCCACGAGAAGGACATGGCCGCGCTGGCGGTGACCGCGCTGACCCGGCCAGGCCACCGGCGACAGGCATACACCGTCTACGGGCCGCAGTCGCTCACGCTGCGGCAGCAGGTCGAGCACATAGGCGAGGCCCTCAACCGGACGATCCGCTTCGAGACGATCTCTGTGGACGAAGCGCGAGTGGAACTGAGCAGGACGATCCCGGCGATCGGCGTGGAGACCTTCTTGCGCCAGTGGGCGGCCCGCAACGGCACCCCCGCCCAGGTTTCCACGACCGTCGAGGACATCACTGGCCGACCCGCGCGGACCTTCGCACAGTGGGCCGTGGACCACGCCGACGACTTCCGGTGACGGACCGTCAGCTCAGCGGCCCGGGCCCGACTTTTCCCTGGTCGCGCCTCTAGGTCCGGCAGTCCTCAGGGATGACGTGGGCGTAGAGCCCGACGTGTCATTTGCTCGGCTGGGGAACCTTGCAGTTGGCGGTGGGGTTGAGACCGATGTAGTTGAGCGGACCGGTGGCCAGGGTGATTCCGATGGTGGCGACTCTGGCGCAGCTGCCGTCGAATTGGGTGTAGTAGTGGCGCTGTCCCGCGGCGAGCGCTCCTATGGTCAGCCAGGCGACGAGCATCCACCGTCCGGACCTCATCGCTACCTCCGGTGACCGCTTCGCCGACCCTGGGGGTACGACAGTAACGACAAGGTCGTCCATAGTTAAGCAAGTCGGGGCGGGTGTGTCATGTCACCGACGTCTCGCGCAGCCGCTGGATCCACTGCTTGCGGACGCAGATCGCGCACCGATTAGGTTTCCGCGCCGCGCCCGTCAGTACGTGTGCGATCGACCCACAGGAGGCTGGCACGATGCGGAAACTGACCTTCGGCATGAACCTGAGCGTGGACGGCTACGTCGCCGCGCCCGGCGACGACATCGGCTGGAGCGCCCCGAGCGACGAGCTGTTCCAGTGGTGGTCCGACCGGGTGGGTGCGACGGAGCTGTCGCTGTACGGGCGCAGACTGTGGGAGACGATGAGCTCCAGCTGGCCGACCGCCGACCAGCAGCCCGGCGCCACACCAGAGCACATCGAGTTCGCCCGCCGCTGGCGGGACATGCCGAAGGTGGTGTTCTCCTCCACGATCAGGAAGGTCGACTGGAACGCCCGCCTGGTCACCGGCGACGCGGTCACCGAGATCACCCGGCTCAAGGACGAGGACGGCGGCCCGATGGACATCGGCGGCGCCACACTCGCCGCCGCGGCGATGCGGGCCGGGCTGGTCGACGAGTACGTGCTGGTCACCCACCCGGTCCTGGTGGGCGGCGGCGCGCCGTTCTTCACCGCGCTGGACAGCTGGGTGAACCTGGACCTGGTCGAGACGCGGACCTTTCCCGGCGGCGTGGTGCTGACCCGGTATGAGACGAGGCGATGAGCGCGGGCGGAATGCTCGGAAGATGAGGACGACGGCGTCGTTGACCGCGATGGCTTCGGCATGAAGACGCCCCGCCGGCAACGCCGGCGGGGCGGGCGGTGGCTTCGGTGACGCCCGACCGTGCGCTGGACTTGTCCGATCACAGCGTCGCGGGCAGGTCCAGCCATGGTTTGTCGGTGGCGTCGAATCCGGTGAGCTCGGCGATCTTCCCGTCGACGATGCGCAGGACCGCGATGTTGAACAAGCGGTACTCCGGGTCGCCGGGGGTGCGGAGGTACAGCACGGCGGCAGGCATGCGGTTGACCGTCGTGGCGATGCAGCGCCAGTCGTCGCGGCCGCGCTGGAAGAGCCCGCCGGAGACCCAGCCGTCCACCGCGTCCTTGGCCGTGACGGTCAAGGTGCCCCGCTCGGGCAGCATCACGAAGCGCAGGTCGTCGCGCAGCAGGGCCGTCAGCCCGTCGAGGTCGTTGCGCTCATGGGCGTCGATGTACGACTTCACCACGCCGCGCTCGTCCTGCGACAGCTCGTGCGTGGCGGGGCTCCGCCAGTCGAGGCGGCGGCCGGGCAGTTGCTCGCGCATCGTCACGCGCGCCCGCTGCAGGGCGCTGGTCACCGATGCGACGGTCAGTTCGAGGGCGCCCGCGACCTTCGACGCCGGCCAGCCCAGGACGTCGCGCAGGATGAACACCGCCCGCTGCCGCGGCGGCAGGTGCTGGACGGCGACGATGAACGCCAGCTCGATCGTCTCCCGCGCCACCAGCGATTCCTGCGGGTCCTCCGGGAGCATCCGGTCCGGGTAGGGCTGCAGGTAGCTCACTTCCGAGCCCGCGTCCGGCAGGTCGGCGGGCACGGGTGTGCGGTCGTTGCGCTTCTCCAGGAAGTCGAGGCAGGTGTTCGTCGCGATCCGGTACAGCCAGGTCCGCGGCGAAGCGTGGCCCTTGAACGACGCCCGCTTGTTCCATGCCCGCAGGAACGTCTCCTGCGTCATGTCCTGGGCGTCCTCGTAGTTCGCGAGCATCCGGTAGCAGTGCACCTGCAGCTCACGCCGGTGGCGCTCCGTGATGAGCGCGAACTGCGCCGTGTCATCCGAGCGGGCGGCCGCGATGAACGCGGCCGTGTCGGCGCCTGGCGGCGTGGCGTCGGTCATGGTCGTCAATCCTTCCGCGGTTGGCGAGGGGCTGCCAGAACTGACGACGTGGCGGAGGATTTCTGATCGGTGAAGCAGCCGACACTGGGCCGTTCGTCAGGCCGGATCGGTCGGGGTCGGTCTAGGGTACGTGTTCGGATCGGGCACACCTCGATGTCGAGGCGGGGTCTCAACAGTACGGGGGAGAGACCGGGCGGAAATGGCTGGTCTGTCCAGGCCGCCGGTACGTCCCACGCCCCCGCTTCCCTATCGAATTAGCGTGCGGCGCGTGGAGCTTGGCGGCTTGGGCGCTCCTCCGCGGAGATCACTCGCGGCTCGCGGCGACGTGGATCGGACGGCGGCGGGTGATGCGCCAGGTGGTGGCCGCGGTCGTTGCGGCGGTGACGAGGAGGGCACCGATGGTGACCCCCATGATGAGCGTGGTGGGAGGGGCGACGACGACGGCGCCGAGCGCGAGGCCGAGCGCCGTGACCGTGACCGTGACCGATTCGACGAGGGTCATGAGCAGGACCTGGCGGGTGGTGAGTCCGGTCATGCGGACCACCGCCAGCTCGCGCCCACGGGCGGCACCGGCCATGATGACGGCGTTGACCACGGCCATCGTCCTCGCCGTCCTCACCTACCTGCGCGAGAGCTGACGGCTGCTGGCGCCACCGACGCCTTCGCCTCCGCTGTGACCTTCAGCGACGGCCTGGGAACGTCCGACCCTCGCACTAGGGTTCGTCTTATGAACACATTCCGCACCAGCCGTGATGAGAAGGCCCCGGCGTGAGCCGGTACCGAGGGTCCGCCACCCTGATCGACAGCGCGGGAACCGAGATCGAGGTCTACGTCGATCTGCGCGCCAAGCAGCGGGAATGGTCCGGGACCGCGACCATCGCCGACTTCGATGCCGACGACTCTCACGACCAGACGCTGAGACTGCCCGACGGCCGCGAGGGGCAGGTCACGCTCAACGGTTCGCAAGCCTGGTCCGACGTCATCACGCTGGTCGGAAGCGGTCCGCCGCCCTTTGCCTAAGCGGGGGCCGAGGGAGGTTCGGGCACCCCGGCGGTGACCTGACGGGCTTGCCGCGCGCGCCTCCTCTCGTGGCTGCCGCATGTCTCGATCGTGGGCATCTCAGCTCCTGCTCGCCTGCGCGGCGACGGGACCTCACGCGTCCCCTCCTGAACGCCCGGCCCCGGCCGCCTGGACGCTCACCCCATCCGCGGTGGGCGGCGTTGTCCTGCTGGCGCGGGCACTCGCTCGGCTTTGACGATCTTTCCGTCGCCGGGCTCACGGGCTGGATCGATGGCCCAATGCACCTGGGGTCCTCTTAGCCCTGGCACTTACGGCCTCGCTGGCTGCGGCGGCAGCGCCGCGGGCTTGCCGGAGATCGCCCATCAGCCCGAGCCAGGGTCCTTCGTTCGACCGCCCTCGGGTCGCCGACGGACCGCACGCCTGCGCGGAACAGCCGGTCACCGGCATCGTGACCGGCCGCGCCTCCCCACTGTTGCGGGACAACCCTGAGAAGGACGCCCTCGAAGATCGGGGATCGTTCGGGGTGCTCCCCAATGGCGAGGCGGTGTCACCGACCTCAAGACTCGACCCATGAGCTTCGCCAGCTCGCCGACGCGTCGAGCTCGATGAGTGGCGCCCACCCCGCGGGAGAAATGAGTTGCAGTGCGCCTTGTAGGAAGACGCCGGAATCGCGGCGGCCTGGCCCCGGTGGACGCCCTTCCAGTAGTGGTGCGGCTGGACAACGTGGTTCGCCGTTACGGGGGCGGTCAGGCCGAGGTGGCCGCCCTGGATGGCGTGTCGCTCGACTTCGGACCTGGGACGTTCACCGCGATCATGGGGCCGTCGGGCTCCGGCAAGTCGACGTTGCTGCACTGTGCTGCCGGGTTGGACCGTGTGGACGAGGGCCAGGTGTGGTTGGCCGGGCAGGATCCGTCGCGTCTGCCGCGGCGGGCGTTGACCGAGCTGCGGCGTGACCACACCGGGTTCGTCTTCCAGGCGTTCAACCTGATCCCGACGCTGACGGCGAAGCAGAATGTGGAGCTGCCGGTACGGCTGGCAGGCCGTGTGCCCGACCCGGACCAGGTGGCACGCTCGCTGGACCGGGTGGGACTCGCCGACCGCGCCGACCACCTGCCGACACAGCTTTCGGGCGGTCAGCAGCAGCGGGTGGCGGTCGCGCGTGCGCTGGTCGCCCGCCCCCGGGTGCTGTTCGCCGACGAGCCCACCGGGGCTCTGGACATCCGTTCGTCGCGGGAGGTCCTCCGCCTGCTGCGTGACACCGTGGCGCAGAGCGGAACGGCCGTGATCATGGTGACGCACGACCCCGTGGCCGCGGCACACGCCCAGCGGGTGGCGTTCCTCGCCGACGGGCGTCTCGTCGGCGAGCTGGCCGGTGCGAGCGCGGAGAGGATCGCCGCGCGCATGGCGCTGCTGGAGTCCGGTCGATGGGCCGATGGTCAGGACGGCCACGCGCCGGACCGTTCCGGTGAGGGAGCCGTCTGTGCGCGGGGTTGACCGGCTGACCTGGGAACTGGGACTGGCCAGCGTGCGGCAGCGCTGGTCGAGCTTCGTGGGAGCGTTCGTGGCCCTGGCGGTCGGGACGATGATCACGGCCGCCAGCGTTCACGTCCTGTCGGCGACCACGAGTACGCCCTCACCAGGGCCCCAGCGTTTCGCGGCGGCTCAGAGCGTCGTCGTCCCGGTCGACGGCCTTGGGACGCCGTTGCCGGCACCGGCGGGCCTGCCCCGAGAGGCCGTGGAACGCGCCCAGCGCGTCGGCCCGGCCGTGGTGGATCGCAGCTTCGCGGTTCGAAGCCTGACCGGGGCCGGGGCGGAGGCTGTGGGGCACGGATGGTCCTCGTCGTCCCTCGCCTCCTACAAGCTGCTCTCCGGGCATCGGCCGGTCGATGACCAGCAGATCGTCGTGGCGGCCGACGACACCGGCTCCGCTCCCCTGGGTGAGCAGGTCAGGGTGGTGACGCCGCTGGGAACGGCGTGGTACACCGTCGTCGGCGCGGCCGGGCGCAAGTCGTTCGAGGACGCGGTCTTCTTCACTGACGCGGAGGCCGCTCGCCTGTCCCCGGCGGTGAACGCGGTGGCCGTCCAGGCGCCGGCCTCCGCGGTTCGCGCCCACGTGTCCAGCGAGGCCGCCGGAGTGCTCGCCGGCGACCTGCGGAGGGTGGCGGATCCGCCCACCGTCGGCGGTATCGGCAAAGCCCGGTCCGTCGTGCAGATGACCACCGGGCTGTCGGTCTTGGTGGTGGTGTTCGTCCTGATCGCGACGTTCGCCTTCGTCGTCGAGCAGCGGTCGCGCGAGCTGGCGCTGCTGAGTCTGGTGGGCGCCTCGCCCGCGCGGATCCGGAGGATGGTCCGTGCGGAGACCGTGGTGGTCGGCGCCGCCGCGGCGCTGCTGGGGTGCCTGCTCGGAATCCCCGCCAGCCTGCTGCTGCGGTCCTGGATGGTGGCCAACCGCCTGGCTCCGGAGTGGTTCCACGTCGGTTTCCACCCGGTGGCGTTGGTGATCGCGTTCCTGGTCGGCATCGGAGCGGCGGTGCTCGGCTCCGCCGCCGCCTCATGGCGCGCGTCTCGCGCCGAGCCCCTCGACGCCCTGCGGGAGACGATGGCCTCGCCCCGCGTGATGTCACCGGTGCGGTGGATCCTCGGTGGCCTGATCCTGGCCGTCGCCATCACGGTCGCGCTCGTGTTCGCCGTGATCAGCCCTTCGAGCGCCGCGAATCCCGGAACCTATTTCGAGGTGCCGATCCTTTGCGCGGCGGGTCTCGCGATTCTTTCGCCGGCGCTGGTCCGCCCTGTGGCACGGGTCGTGACCTGGCCGCTGATGCGCTTCGGCGCGCTCGCGCTGGTCCTGCGGCAGAGCACCCTCAACGGGGGACGCCGTGTGGCTGCCATCGTGACGCCGGTCGTCCTGGCCGTCGGCATGTTCGGCGGGATGATCAGCATGCAGGATTCCGGCCGTGACGCGGCCACCCGCCAGCGCACTGCCGCGGTCCGGGCCGACTTCGTCGCCACTCCGGACTTCGGCGGCACCTTCAATCTCCCAGCCGTCTCCGCCCTGCGCCACACCGGCGGCGTCCGGAGCGTCGAAGTGACCGACGAGGTCGTCACCCTGGCCGCGAAGGGCGGCCAGATCCTCGACACGGTCGACGCGCGAGGCGTCGATCTCAGCGCCCTCGGCGACGTGGTGACGCCACGGGTGCGGCAAGGCTCGCTCGACGCGCTCCCCGCCGATGCCATCGTGGTGAGCCGCGACCTGGCCGCCTCCGCCGACCTGCGGATCGGCCAGCCCCTCGTGGCGCGGATCGGCAACGGTCATCGCGTCACCGTGCATGTCGCCGCCGTTGTCGACTCAGTGCTCGGAGGCGGTGCGGCCTACGTGCCCGACGAGCTCCCGGGAAGCATGACGCCCGGCACAGCGTTCCTCCGCACCCTCCCCGGCAAGAGCGCGGCACCGCAGTTGAGAGAACTGCGCGAAGCGGGCGTGCGAATCGAGCCCGTCTCGACGTACGTGGCCCGAGCGAGCCAGGCCGAGAAGGAGGACTCGCATCTCGCGAACGTCGTCATCCTGGGCATCGTGATGGCCTACGCCCTCCTGGCCCTCGTCAACACCCTCGTGACGAGCGTCTCCGCGCGACGGCGAGAGATCGGCGCCCTCACCCTCACCGGCGCCACCCACCGGCAGATCGTCGGCATCGTCGTCAGCGAGGCGGTGCTGGCGGTGGCCGTCGGCACGCTGGTCTCGATCCTCTCCGCGGGAGCGGTGCTCGGGCTGCAGCACGTCACGCTGAGCCGCGTCATCGACCACCCGCCTCTGGCACTGCCCTGGACCAGCCTCTGGCAGATCGTCGCGCTGTGCACCGCGACAGCCGCGCTAGCTGCCTTCGTCGCCGTCTGGCGCACCCTCGCACGCTTCGAGGCCACACCCACAAGCGTGTAACGGCCCGATGACCAGCAAGAAGGCCTGGATGCCGGTCGGGCTGCGGGACGGCCGCAGCTCGGCCGGGGGCACGAGGTGAGTCAGGACTTGGCGCGCTGCTGTTTGAGGCGGAGTTCCTCTTCGCGGACCTTGGCCCGGATGGCCTGCTCGCGTACCAGCCAGTCGGGGTTCTCGGCCTTCAGGTCCTCGATCTCCGCGGTGGTGAGGGGGCCCGTGACGCCGGCGCGGGCCAGACCTGAGGCGGAGACACGGAGCTTGGCGGCGATGACCTGGCGGGGGTGGGGGCCCTCGCGGCGAAGGTCGGCGAGCCAAGCGGGCGGGGCGGCCTGGAGCGCGTTCAGTTCGTCCCGGGAGACAGGGCCCTCCTGGAACTCGGCGGGCGCTGCCGACAGCAGGATCCCCAGCTTCTTGGCCGCGGTCGCGGGCTTCATGGTCTGCGGGGTCTTCGCCTTGGACGCGCTCATGACCTCAAGGGTAGCCAGCGGCAGGGGGCCGCCTGGACGTGGCTAGGCTGGGGCGGTGACCGAAGGTGAGTTCCGGCTGGCCTACGTGCCGGGAGTGACGCCCGGAAAGTGGGCCGGGGTGTGGGCCGAGCGGGTGCGGGACGTGCCGCTCCGGCTGATGCAGTTCCCCGCCGCCGAAGTCGTCCCCCTGCTGCGGAAGGGCGATGTGGACGCGGCGTTCGTGCGCCTGCCCGTCGACCGCGAGGGCCTCCACGTGATCCCGCTCTACCTGGAGACGACCGTCGTGGTGGTGCCCAAGGACCACGCGGTCGCCGCGGTGGAGGAGCTGGAGCTTGCCGATCTCGCCGACGAGGACGTGTTCGAGCCGCTCGACGAGGTCCTGACCTGGGACGACCGCCCCGGGCAGCCCGCCTTCACCCGTCCCGAGACCACCGCTGCCGCGATCGAGCTGGTGGCGTCGGGGGCCGGCGCCCTGCTGCTTCCGCAGTCTCTGGCCCGCCTCCACCACCGCCGGGACCTCACCTACCGCACCGTGACCGACGCTCCCCAGTCCCAGATCGGCCTGGCCTGGCTTGAGGCCGTGACGACCGACCTCATGGAGGAACTGATCGGGATCGTCCGCGGCCGCACCGCCAACAGCTCCCGCGGCCGCAACGCCCAACAGCAGCCCGCCCGCAAGAAGCCGCAGCGCCGGCGCTCCACCCCCAAGCGCCGCCAGCAGAAGCGCCGCCGGACGTGAAGAAGGCCGCGCTCGGCGGCGGTAGCGTGCACAATGCTCTGCACGGTCGTCTCGTTCCGGCCGGCTGGTACTCATCCTTCCCGTGGGCGTGAACATGGACGCTGAGAAGCAAGGGGCCCCCGTTCAGCCTGGCCGGCTCGCGAACCTCCGGTCCAGGCTCCGCGACGGGCAGGACCGCCCGCCGACCTCGGTCTTCGTCGTCGGCACGCTGTTCTCGGGCTCGACCCTCATCGGGCGCGACATGACCACCCGGATCCGGGGCGCCCACTACGTCGGCGAGCTGAACAACTTCACGCAGATGCCCGACTACAGCCACAGGGACGCCGGCCGAGGCTGCGGGCCCTGCTCCCTGCTCGGCAAGGAGTGCCGCCACTTCACGGACGCGCTCCGGGAGCAGGTGTCCTACGACGACATCATCGGCATGCACCGGCGGTTCGCCCGGTCGCTGGGCGCCTCGGCGGTCGTCGACGGGAGCAAGTACGTCACCTGGCTCCGGCAGGCCGTCGAGCAGCAGCTCGCCGACCCGGCGGACCGGGCGCCGGTGAGCGCGATCGTCACGGCGCGGAACCCGATCGCCTTCGCGACCAGCTACCGGAACCGGACGGGGGAGCCGCTGTGGCGGGGCGCGGGCATCTGGCGGGACACGTACGTGGACGCCCTCCGCACCGCCAACACGTACGGTCTGCCGCACATCGTCGTCCGCTACGAGGACCACATGGCGCACCCGGAGCGGTCGCTTGAGCGGCTGGCAGGCTTCCTGCACCTTCCCCTGGACGCCGAGCCCGACAACACGAGGATCCACGACACCGGCGGCAACTGGAGCTCCTTCGTCCCGTACGTGGGAAAGGAGCAGCTGGAGGACTACATCCAGCGGCTCGACGGTCCCGGGCGCGCGGAGGCGGAGGACTTCGTGAGGCATGCGCGGGCGTACTGGAACGACGAGAAGCCCCGGGAGGACACCCGCTGGCGGGGCGGCCTGGAGGCCGGTGAGGCCAACGCGGTCCTCAGCACTCCGGGACTGACCGACGTGGCGAGCATCCTCGGCTACAACGTCGCGGAGGTCGTCCACGCGGCCGTCCGGGGCGCGCCTCGTCACGGATGAGAGGTCGTGGAGACGTCCAGCAGCCGGGTCGCCGCGTGGTCGAGGGGGATCATCTCCTGTTCGATCCGGCGGAACGGGGTGGGGCCCGCGGTCGCGACGGTGTCGTAGGCGGTCGCCTCGGCTTCGGTCAGATGCGGCAGGATCGCCGGGGACGGCCTGATGGGACGACCCGCCGTGTCGTGATTCACCCCGTGCCGGGCGTAGTGGTGCAGGTCGGTGGCGTCCATGAGGATCGAGGTGACCGGCTTCGGCGGCGCGTCGTCCGGGGCGGGCTCGGCCAGTGCGGCCCGGAACCGGTCGAGGATCGCGTATCCGTCCGCGTCGATGTCTCCCCAGTAGACGATGTGGTCCGCGGCACGGAGCCAGGGGACGTTCGCTAGGAGGGCCGCGGCCGCCTTGCCGCCGCCCTCGACCACGATGGTGTCCCGCACCGGTGGGAACCAGAGGCGGCAGTCGCGGTTCTCGACGACGAGAACGGTCCGCGGCCGGTAGGCGATGTCGTGCGTGTCGCCGGTGGTCCATGCGTCGTGTCTGCGGCGGCCCGACGCGACGTGATCGGGGTCGACGTAGGTCAGGTGCAGCACGGCCGGGCGGGGGCGGACCTCGTCCCGGACGTCGCGTCCGGCGACGTCGCGCAGCAATGCGCCATGGGTGTCGAGCCACTTGGTGTGCATGCCGGGGACCGGGAGTTGCCGTGCGGTCCATGCGCCCGCGTCCGGGTTCCGGCGCAACCAGGTCACCGCGCTGAGCAGCACCTCCGCGTCGTCGGCTCCGAGCCGGCAAGCGGCCCGGACGGTGGCCGGGGTGAGGAACGCGCCGGCGGACCGCAGCGACGACGCGAGCGCGCGGGCGCGGTCGACGTCCACGGGCGGCGGTCCCGTTTCGGAGACCAGGGCGACGGCGGCGTCCAGGCCCGCGACGAGCATGGCGGGGTAGTCGTCCGTCACGCCTTGGACGGACACCGGCTTGCGGACGATCTCCACGCCCGTGGGGTGCCGGCCGGCGAACTCGCGCCAGCGCATGTGCCACTCGTGCCAGGCGGCGTGCCCGATCCGCGCCACCGCGCTGCCGGTCGACACGCCGGGGCGGAGCGGGACGGAGAACGTGACCGGCTCTCCGGCGCCGAGGTCGGCGCACACGGCTGCCGCCCACTTCTGGTGGACCTTGCGGCGGAGCGCCTCGACCGCGCCGGCCGGGGTGACCAGGCGGGGGGTCATGCGTCGGGGACCGCCACGATGGGTTTCGCCCATGACCGCCCCTCGGCGTTCTTGAGGGTCAGGTACTCGGCGTCCACGTGGGGCTCGATCGCGCTGTGCTTGTCGTTGGGGGCACTGATGACGAGTTGGAAGCCGAGCCCCCGCCACGCGCCGATGGCTCGGCCGGTGAAGTGCGCGTCCGCCTTGATCAGCGCCTCGTCGAGGAAGACGGGGGCGTAGCGGGGGCGTTCGGCGCCCGCGTCGCCGAGCTGGTAGCGCAGCGCGGCGCCGACGATGAACGCGACCAGCTCCTGGGACTCGCCGCCGGACTTCTCCCCGATGTGGTCGTAGACCGCGACGTGCTCGCCGGCGAGGTCGATCTTCTCCGCGCTGATCCGGACGTGGTTGCGCACGTCGACCAGGTCGGCGAACTCGGGCGCCGTGCGGCGGATGCGGTCGATCACCCTGGCCATGCGGTGGTAGGCGCGTTCCCGGTCGGCGTCCGTGGCCGCCTTGTCGATGACGGCGCGCACGTCGCGCAGCTCCTTGCGGAACCGGGCGCGCACCGCGGAGTGGCTCTCCTGCGGGTCGATGCGCAGCCGGTGGCCGTCGTCGGCGAACGGCAGTTCGGCGAGGATCCGGTTGACCGGGTCGATCCGGTCGCGGATCTCGCGGACGGCGGCGGCGAGCTCGCTGTCCAGGCTGGTCAGGTCGTTGCCGGAGAGTCTGAGCAGGCTGTCGCGCCACTCGGTCTCCAGTTCGTGCAGGCCGCTGGTCTCCAGATCAGTGAGCAGGCGGTCGAAGTCGCGGTAGGAGTCCTCCGGTTCGGTGCCGAGGTTCGGGTTCGGCCAGCGCTCGACGAACGTCGAGAACGTGTCCCGCAGCGCCTTGCGCGACCGTTCGATCTCCTCCTCCGACGACGTGCGGTCGGCGCGCATCCGTTCGGAGCCGCGACGGTGCGCGGCGTCGAACTCCCTCAGCGCGGCCGCCGGGTCGGCGCCGTCGGGGACGGCGTCGAACAGCCCCGTGAGGTAGTCCCGGTGCTCCGCGCTCACCTCGGTGCCGGTCGCCGCGGCGGTGTCGAGCGCCTTCTGGGCGCCGTCCACCTCGTCGACGATCGACTCCCACTGCTTCTCGAGCTCGTGCAGCTCCCGCTTCCGCCCGCCGACGCGCTCGGTCAGGTCCTTGATCTCCTGCTTGAGCTCCTCCGCCTCCCGCTGCAGCCGGTCGATCTCCGGGTTGCCCTCGCGGACCTCGTCGATGACCTGCTTCCAGCGGTCCCGTTCGGCGGCGACCGACGCGACGTCCACCTGCTCCCAGGACAGTTCGGTCACCGCCTGGTAGGCGGTGCGCCGCTCCTCGAACGAGTTGAGGGTCCGCTCCGCCTCCGCCTCCCGCGCGACGGCGTCCTCGTGGCGTTCCCGGGCGTGCCCGATCCGGGTGTCGAGGTCGGCGAGCAGCCGGGTGTTGCTGAACCCCAGCAGGTTGGCCCTGCCGTGGCCGCCGTGCGCGCCCCGGCTGCCCTGCGACATCTGGCCGGTGATCGTGAGCGCCTTCGCGTGCTGCTTCAGCAACTTGGGCGTCTCGACGCAGACGAAGTCGAAGCCGCGGACGAGTTCGCTCTTGAGCCAGGCGGTGAACGGCGACGGCCGGTAGTCGAGCCGGCCGGGGAGCGTCCTGTCGTTCAGTCCGATCTGGTCGTGCATGCCGGTGCGGACGCCTTCGAACTGGATGCGCCGGGGAAGGCTCACCGCGTTGATCGCCTCGCGGAACGCGTTCAGCCCGCCGATGTCGATCAGCATCCGGGTGGCGAATCCGCCGAGCGCCAGGTTGAACGCCTCCCGCCACGGTTCGAACTCCGTGCGCACCTCGATCAGCTCGCCGACGAACGGCAGGTCGTCCGGGGTGACCCCGGCGGCGTCGGCGAGCCGGTCGCGGGCGGTGTGCAGGTCGGCGGGGATGTTGCCGCGGCGGGCTTGCGCCGCCGCGCGCTCGTCCCGCAGCCCGGCCAGCTCGCGCGCGGCGGCCGCGGCCTCCCCCGCCGCCTTCGCGAACGCGTTCTGGGCGGTCTCGGCGGGCAGCCATCCGCGCCGTTCCAGCTCACCGACCAGGCGTAGGTAGGGCGCGTCGAACACG
>NZ_JBEZJP010000007.1:0-54889 GCF_040653175.1 Actinomadura sp. NPDC048032 | reverse complement strand
ACGGCCCACAGCGTCGGCGCGTCCGGGGAGGTGAACCGCTCCTGCCGGGTGGTGCGGATCTGGACGCGGCGCTCGACCTCCTCGTCACTGGCGTCGGAGTATCCGAGCCGGATGACGGCGCGCGAGTAGTCCTCGGTCTGCAGGAGCCCGGGGACGAACTGCAACTCGTAGGTGCGCAGCAGGGAGGCGGCCTCCTCCAGTCCCAGATACACCTCGAACCAGCTCGGGAGAATGTCGCCGTACCGGTGCCACCAGCCGGGGGTGTTGGCCTCCTTGGCGAGTGCCAGCAGCGGGGCGCGCTCAGCGGGGTCGGAGACCCCGTAGAGGGTGAGCAGATCGGCGACGTCGCGCTCCTTGAAGCCGACCCTGCCCAGTTCCATTCGGCTGATCTTGGAGTGCGAACCGCGGATCTCGTAGCCCGCCTGCTCGGTGGAGATGCCGCGCGACTCGCGCAGCCGCCGCAACTGCGCGCCGAGGAGAATGCGCAGGACAGTGGGCCCGCCGCGGCGCGGATAATCGATCAGCCGTCCGGCCGGATCACCTTCGGCCGGAGGTGTTGGGGCAGCTGAATCCTGGGACAAGGGGTCACCAGCCAGTCGACGGGTCTGCTCGCGGGCGGAACGGCACCGCACTATGTTAGAGGATGCTCGGACGTTTTTGGGAAGTAGGAATACCGCCTTGCGGTCCGGGTGCGCCCGAACGGCGGTTGACGTGCGCGAAGCCGCAGTGGAGTCCCCGTGACCAGTGCTGTCGGTGGCGATGCGGCTGCGGAACGTTGCAGAGCCGTTGCATCGGAGTCGCCCCCGAGGTCATTTTCCCGGCACCGGGGCCGGCGGCGGAGCATGAATTGCGGATGGCTCTCCCGCAAAGGGGGCGTCCAATCCTGACAGGCTATTTCGCGGGCTGTCGTCGTCCTCGTGAATGTCCCCTGACCACTTATTTGGCCAACATTCCCCGGAGTATGTTCCGCGAGCCGGCCGGGCGAGTGATGAAGCTCTCGTCCCGCGCGGGCGCGATTCCGGGCGCCCGCGGCGTTCACCCTTCAGGGCGGTGGCCGCGGCCGCCGTTCGACAGGCGAGTACGTCCCACGCAACTGGGAGGACCCATGAATGTGACCCGTGAACGACCGGAGATCCGGTTCCTGACCTCGGGCGACGTCTCGGCCCACGAGCGCGCGGCGGCCGAGCGCGCCGTCCGGGAGGCGCTGACCGGCATCGGCGGCGTCACGTCCGTCCAGGTCACGCTGAGCGTGGTGGCCGACCGGTCGCTGCCGCGCCCCGCCCTGGCCCAGGCCGTCGTCGAGCTCGACGGCCGGCGCGTGCGCGCGCAGGCCGCCGCGCCCCGCATCGACGAGGCCGTCGACATGCTCCGCGAGCGCCTGGCGATCCGGGCGAGTTCCCTGCGGACCGGCTGAGACCTTCCTCCGCGCGAGTTCCCCAAAAAACGAGCGGCGGCGCCCCGCACGGGGACGCCGCCGTCGATGGCTTCCGGGCCCTCAGGCGTCGCGCCTGGCGAGGACGAGGGCGGCCAGGCCGAGCGGTACGAGCGCGTACGCCAGCAGCAGGGCGGTCGCCGCGCCGGGGGACAGCAGATCGCCGTAGACGGAGTTGTCCGCGCTGAGCCCCGCCATCTGAGCGGGCAGGCCGCCGGGCATGACCGAGCCGACGCGCTCGCTCCACGGCTGAGGCAGGTGGAAGACCAGCAGCGGCAGGACGTGCCACAGGAACACCACCGACACGAGCGTCCCCGCCGTGGACCGCAGGAGCACGCCGAGCGACAGCCCGAGCAGCGCGAACACGGGCACCGCCGTTCCCTCGATGAGGAAGCCGGGCAGGTCGTGGGCGACGGAGGCGTGCTGGTCCGGGAACGGGCGGTCGCCGATGACCAGCCGGGTGCCGAGGAACGAGCCGACCGTCGCGGCCTCCCCGGCGACCAGGGCGACCGTCCCGACCACCGCCGCCTTGGCCGCCGGCAGCGCGCGGCGCCGCGGGAGCACGGTGAGGGACGTGCGGATCATCCCCGTGCGGTACTCGGACGTGACGGACAGCGCGCCGAGCACCGCCAGGCACAGCGACGCCGCCCACACACTGAGCTCCTGCAGCGGGCGCAGCAGGAGGTCGTCGCGGCGGTCGGCGGCGAGGCCGTCCCAGACGTGCGCCATCTGGACCGCGAGAAGCACGGTGAACCCGGTGAAGGCCGCCGTCGCGGCCAGCACCCAGTAGGTCGAGCGGATCGAGCGCAGCTTGCGCCACTCGGCGGCGACCGCGTGGGCGATCACGCGTCCCTCCGCGTGAAGGAGAGGGCGCCGGCCGCGAGCGCGGCCACCGTGTACGCGACCAGCAGCGCGATCGCGGCGGCCGGCGCCAGCACGCCGTGGTCGGTCGACGAGCCGGGCGCACCCGCGATCTGGTTGGACAGGCTTCCGGGAAGCGCCGACCAGATCCGTTCGTCCCACGGCGACGGCAGCAACTGGGCCAGGGCGGGCGCCACGAACAGCACGGCCATGCCCGCGGTGATCGTCGCGGCGGTGGAGCGGAGGACGGCTCCCAGCCCGAAGGCGATCAGCGTGATCGCGGCGGTCGTCAGGCCGAGCCACAGCAGATGGACCGCGACGTCCGGCACCGCCCCCTGGAACGTGGCCACGGGACGATCGCCCACGATCGCGTTCCCGGCGGCGGTTCCGGCGGCGAGCGCGGCCAGTGACGCGGTGAGCACCGTCCCCGCCGCCACCGCCCCCTTGGCCGCGTACAAGGCCAGGCGGTTCGGCAGGACGGCGAGCGTCGTCCGGACCATGCCATGCGCGTACTCCGACGTGAGCGTCAGCGCTCCCAGCACCACCGCGCACACCGGTAGCGCCACGGCCAAGGGCTGCTCCGCCGGGGCCGCCCTCGCCCTCGCCTTCTTCGCGGCCGGCAGGCCGTCCCAGTAGCGGGTCACGTACCAGGACCACAGGACACAGAGCAGCATGAACGCCGCGATCGTTCCGAGGACGGCGAAGGTCGAGCGGATGGTCCGGAGCTTGTACCACTCCGCGGCGAGCGCGTCGATCACGGCGCCACCGCCCCGAACTCGGTGCTCCCCGCCGTCAGCTCCATGTAGGCCTCCTCCAGAGAGGCGCTGTGCGGCGTCACCTCGTACAGCGGGATCCCGTGCGCCGCGGCCGTGTCGCCGATCGCGGCCACGTCCAGCCCGGTGACCGTGAGGGCCCCGCCCGGCACGGACTCGACCGAGCCCCCCGCCGCGGCGAGCACGCCGCTCAGCTCCGCCGGACGGGGCGAGCGGACCCGCACTCCGCGGCGGAACCGGTCCGCCAGCTCACGCACCGACGTGTCCGCGATCAGGCGCCCGCGCCCGATGACGACCAGCCGGTCGGCCGTCAGCTCCATCTCGCTCATCAGATGGCTGGACACCAGGACCGTCCGGCCCTCGGCGGCCAGCGCCCGCATCAGCTCGCGGATCCAGCGCACGCCGTCGGGGTCCAGGCCGTTCACCGGCTCGTCGAACATCAGCACCCCCGGATCGCCCAGCAGCGCCGCGGCGATCCCGAGCCGCTGCCGCATCCCCAGCGAGAACCCGCCGACCCGCTTGCGCGCGACTCCGGCGAGCCCCACCTGCTCCAGGACCTCCGCCACCCGCCGCATCCCCATCCCGTTGCTGCGCGCCATCCAGCCGAGATGGTCGAACGCCCGGCGCCCGCCCTGCACCGCGCCCGCGTCCAGCAGCGCTCCCACCTCGCGCATCGGCCGCTTCAGCGCCGTGTACCGCTGCCCGCCGACCAGTGCTTCACCGGACGCCGGACGGTCCAGACCCAGCACGATCCGCATCGTCGTCGACTTGCCCGCCCCGTTCGGGCCGAGGAACCCCGTCACCGTCCCCGGCCTCACCGTGAACGACAGGCGGTCCACCGCGGTGGTGCCCCCGTAGCGCTTCGTCAGTTCGCGTATCTCGATCATGCAGTCGAGAGTCGTACGCGGCCGCCCCGCGCACATCGGAACGCGGGCGGGGGCCGCGCGTGCGACCGTGCTCCGAGAACGTCCCGCCGCCTCCACCCCAGGTATGACGGACACCGGACCGAGGCGCGGGCGTCGCCCGTGCCGCTACCTTTCGTGACGTGGACGAATCCGAGCTGCGCTCCCCGCTCCCGCGGCTCAGCCGGCGCGGCCTCATCGGCCTCGACGCCGGGGCCGCGCTCCTCTACGCCCTCGTGCTCCTCGCGCTGCCGGCGGACACCGGCGCTCCGCCGCTCCTCCTTGTCCCGCTCGTCGCCGCGGCGGCCCTGCCCCTCGCGGTTCGGCGCCTGTGGCCCGTCCCGGTCTTCGCCGCCGTCCTGTCCGCCTCGACCGCCGCGCTGATCCTCGGCCTGCCCTGGGACACCTACGCCGCCGCGGGGTTCGCCCTCTACCAGGTCGCGCTCACCCGGCGCCGCCGCCGCTGGGTCCCCACGCTGCTCATCGGCGTCGTCAGCGCCGTGTTCATCTTCGCCGGAGCCGTCGCCGGTCCCGTCGGAGCGCAGGCCGAGACCCTCGGAAGGGTTCTGCTCGGGGCCTCCGTGCTGGGCGCGTCCTGGACGCTCGGCCGGCTCGTCCGCGAACGCCGGGCCCACGCCGCGCACGCCGCCCGCCGCCTCGCCGACGAGGCCGTCTCCGGCGAGCGGCTCCGCATCGCCCGCGAGCTCCACGACGTCGTCGCGCACAGCATGAGCCTCATCGCCGTGAAGGCCGGCGTCGCCGTCCACGTCGCCGAGGCCCGTCCCGAGGAGGCCCTCGACGCCCTCCGGGTCATCGAGACCACCAGCCGCGGCACGCTCGCCGAGATGCGCCAGCTCCTCGGCGTCCTGCGCACCGGCGCCGCCGACGCCGACCTCGCCCCGTCCCCGGGCCTCGCCGACCTGCCCGGCCTCGCCGAACGCGCCGCCATGGCCGGCGTCCACGTCGACCTGGACGTCGACGCCGGGGAGCTCCCCGACGGCGTCGCCCTCTCCGCCTACCGCATCGTCCAGGAGGCGGTCACCAACGTCGTCAAGCACGCGGCCCCCGCGCGCTGCCGCGTCCGCGTCCGCGCCGACGGGCTCCGCATGCGCATCGACGTCACCGACGACGGGCCCGGCTTCCGCGTCCTGCCGGGCGGCGGCGGGCACGGGCTCATCGGCATGCGCGAACGCGTCATGATGTACGGCGGCGACTTCACCGCCGGCCCGCGTCCCGAAGGCGGCTTCGCCGTGTCCGCCGCCTTCCCGTACGACTCCTAGGAACCCCGTTGGATCTGAGCGTCCTCGTCGCCGACGACCAGGCCCTGCTGCGCGGCAGCTTCCGCGTCCTGATCGACACCGCGCCCGGCCTGCGCACCGTCGGCGAGGCCGGCACCGGGGCCGAGGCCGTCGAGCTGGCCGCCCGGGAACGCCCGGACGTCGTCCTCATGGACGTCCGCATGCCCGAGATGGACGGCATCGAGGCCACCCAGCGCATCTGCGCGGACATCCCCGGCGTCCGCGTGCTGATCCTCACGACGTTCGACCTGGACACCTACGTGTACTCGGCGCTGCGGGCCGGTGCGAGCGGCTTCCTGCTGAAGGACACCCCGCCCGCCGACCTGCTGTCGGCGATCCGCGTCGTCGCGTCCGGCGAGTCGCTGCTGGCCCCGTCGGTGACCCGGCGGCTGATCGCCGAGTTCGTCCGCCGCCCCGGCCCGGCGCAGCCCCCGCCCGCCGCGCTGGACACCCTCACCGAGCGCGAGCGCGAGGTCCTCGCCCTCATCGCCCGAGGGCTGTCCAACACCGAACTCGCCGAGCACCTCCACCTGAGCCCCGCCACCGTGAAGACCCACATCGGACACCTGCTCGCCAAACTCCACGCCCGCGACCGGGCCCAGCTGGTCATCACCGCCTACGAAACCGGCCTCATCCGCCCCCGCTGACATCTGCCCGGACCAGACCGGGCCCCGGTGCCGGCGTGGTGGTCACAGGAGTGCCGGGGCGAGGCGTTCGTACTGGTCGGCGGCCGAGGCCAGGTCGGGGGCGAACACCGTGACGCAGACGTGGTCGGCTCCCGCGTCGAGGTGCCCCTGGATCCGCTTGGCCACGGTCGTCTCGTCGCCCCAGTTGAAGCATGCGTCGATGACCTCGTCGGACCCGCCGCCGGAGACCGCGCCGTCGTCGTAGCCGAGCGTCTTGAGCGAGCGGATGTAGGGGGACCCTGGGAGTTCCAGCATCCCGGTCCCTCTCGCGAGTGCGCGCGCCTTCACCGGATCCGTCTCAAGGATGGCGGTCTGCATGACGACGAGCAGCTTGCCCTCGCCGAGCCTTTCCCGGGCCTGCCTGGTGTGCTCGACGGGCATCGCGGCGGGGAGCGCTCCGTCCGCACGGTCCCGGGCCAGCTCCTGCATCTTCGGGCCCAGGGCCGCGAGCAGCCGCGGAAAAGGCTTCTCGGGCACCGGGGCCGCCTCGACGGCCGCGTCCATGCCGTCGAGGTACTCGCGCATCCGGTTCAGCGGACTGGACCACTTCTGCCCGCTCCGCTCCACGATCGCCCCCATGCTGACGCCCACACCCAGCGCGAGGCGCCCGGGGTAGGCGTCGGCCAGGACCGACGCGGCCCCCTGCATGGCGGCGGGATGCCGCGCCCACAGGTTCGCGATCGCCGAGCCGGCGACGATCCGCTCCGTCGCGGCGAGCATCACGCCCAGCTGCGTGAACACCTCCCGGCCGCCGATGCCCTCGTTCACCCATACCGCTCCGTAGCCCGCGCGCTCCACGCGCTGCGCCGCACGCCGCCACTCGTCGGCCGGCGCGATGGGCGTCACGAGCCCGACGCCGATCCTGCCGAGCCCGGCCCGCGCCGCGTCCACCGCCGTCATCGGTCCTCCTATAATCGGAACGAGCAACCCGCTTAGGACGTTACCGGAACGTCCGCCCCGTTTGTCAATCCGACCAAGGAGGCGCCCGGTGAGCGGACGGCCCCAGCGTGCCGACGCGCGCCGGAACCGCGAACGCATCCTCGAAGCCGCCTTCGAGGCCTTCGCCGCGGACGGCCGCCTCGTCCCGCTCGACGACATCGCGCGCCGGGCGGGGGTCGGGGCCGGGACCGTCTACCGGCACTTCCCGACCAAGGAGGCCCTGTTCCAGGCGGTCGTCACGGACCGCATCGAGCGGATCGTGGACGAGGCGCAGGCCCTCGTCCGAGCGGAGGAGCCGGGGGAGGCCTTCTATGGCTTCCTCATGTGGGTCGTGGAGCGCGCGATGTTCAACCACGCCCTGTGCGACGCTCTGGCCGCGGACCTGCGAACGCTCGACGCCCGCGGCCTGGAGGAGCAGTTCGGCTCGGCGCTGGAGGAGCTTCTGCGGCGGGCGCAGTCCGCCGGCGAGGTCCGTCCGGACGTCGACGTCGACGACGTCCGCACCCTCATGGTCGGGGCCATGCTGATGGAACGCCGGCGGCGCCCCGAGGGCAGTCCCGGCCGCATGACGGCGCTGGCGTGCGACGCGCTCCGACCCGTAACGAAAGGCGACGAAACGTCGTCCCCGGAGCGTAACGAAAGGCGGTGCGAGGTGTGCGGGAAGCCCCTCACCTCGGCGCCGACGGGCCGCCCCGCCCGCTTCTGCGGCACCGCCTGCCGCCAGAAGGCGCACCGCCGCCGGAAAACCGCTTGAGCCGCGGCGCGCCCCCGCGCCACGCTGGCCAGATCATGCCCGCACGCGAGATCCGCGCCCGCCACGACCGCGACTCGATCACCGTCTACCAGGCGTACTCACCGGAGATCGGCGTCCCGGCCGCCGAGCACGGCACGTTCGTCCCGCCGTTCTCCCGGAACCGCATGACCTGGATCAAACCGTCGTTCCTGTGGCTCATGGCCCGCAGCGACTGGGCGCGCAAACCCGGTCAGGAGACGATCCTCGCCGTCCGGATCAGCCGGGCCGGCTGGGAGGAGGCACTGGGCCTGGCCGTCCCGACCGATCCTGACCGCCGCGTCTTCCGGAGCTCCGAGGAATGGCGCCGCCGGTTCGCGGAGGCGGTCGTGCACGTCCAGTGGGACCCCGAACGCTCCCTCGACGGCCGGAAACTCGAAGCGCGCAGCATCCAGATAGGCCTCAGCCGCCACATCGTCGACCGCTACGTCGACGATTGGATCCTCGGCATCGATGACCTCACCCCGCTGGTCCGCAAGATCCACGGACTTCGCAAGGCCGGGCGCACCCCTCAGGCCAGAGCCCTGCTCCCCAAGGAGCGCCCGTATGCCCTGACACCCGCCCTGGCCGCCCGCCTAGGGGCCTCCCAGTAGCCGATAGTGCCCCGCGTGTACCGTCAATTGGCAGAGGTGTCGGGGCAGGCGCTGCGCCTCATCGCGTGCGATAGGCATCCAGGCGGTCGGCCAGTTCGCGGGGTCGGCTGAGAGCGACGAGGTGCCCTCCGGGCATCTCGTCCACGCTGATCTCGGGGTAGTAGAAAGCGTTCTTTTCGCTCACAATAGCCGCCTAAGTTGAACTTGGCGCCAGCATAGCAAGGGGGCCGGAGGCTATCTCTCCGCTCGCACCCGCCGTCGCCCCACGGTGGTGACGAGCCGCAGGAGAGTGAAGAAGACCAAAGCCCCGCCGACCACCAGGAGCATGGAGAGCGCCCGCTCCTGGAGGCCCTGCGATTTGATCACCACTGCTCCGGACCCGGCGATGAAACCGACGAGGGCGACGAAGAGCCCGAGTATCTCCACCATCTTGAGCAGGCCGGACGAGACCATCTCCTGCGCCGCGTCGACGCGCTGGGCGAGCCTCAGCGACGCTTCGTCGAGTCGTTGTTCGAGCTCGGCCGACGCCGCGGCGATCCTCTCGTCCACCTGGGCGGCGATGGAGTCCGCGATGGCCTGGGTGTTGCGCTCCATCTGGTTCTGCAGATCCTGGGCCAGGATGATCGAGCGCCGCTCCTGCGTGAACTGTTCGTGCACCAGAACGTCGCCGGGGCCGAGGGCGTCTATCGCCCGGTCTATCTCGTGGAGCCCGTCAGCGAACCGGCCCAGTTTCCGATATGCCGACGCGCGCCGGTAGTAGACAATGGCGTTCTCCTGGCCGCGCGCCATCATCTCGTCGGAGAGGTCCAGCATCATCTGCGGCTGTTCCGGCAAGTGGTCGGCGAAATTGATGCCCGTCAGGAGCACCTGGTTGCTCTTGTCGTCCGCGTCGGGAGCGTCGACCGCCCGCCGGAACAGGCCGGGCGCGTTCGAAGCGCGGGTGCCGAGTGCGGAGAAGGCCGCGAAGCTCAGGACGAGGGCGTCGTCGTCGAACTCGGCCAGCCAGCCGATGCAGAGCCGGTGGAGTTGCGCGAACTTGAAGTCGAAGCGCAGCCGCTGGCCATGGATGTAGACGAGGCAGAGCCGCGCGGTACGGGTGTTAGTCGCCGCCAGGATGCGCGCCCGGTCGGTCTCGTCCAGGTAGCCCTGACCGTTCTTGCGAGCCAGCCAGGCGAGGTCTGTGGCCGCTCGCCGGATCTGCAGTACGGAGAGCCCGAACTCTTCGACCCGGGCGACGAACTCGTCCGTCCACGCCGAGGGAGGTCCGGCGGTGGCCGCCGCGTAGTGGTCGACGAGGATGGACGCCTTCTCCGCGTCCGACGCCGCCTCCATGCGCTCCGCGAGCCGGTCGCTCTCCGGACTCTGCCGTTGAGGCGGGACGCCGTTGCCCATGAGACCCCTTGCCGTGAAGCGACCTGATCCGGCCCAGCAGTCTAGGCCGCCGGTCGGTGCGGAGGCGCGGGAGAGCGCATCATCGGAGGTCAGAGGGGAAGGTAAGCCCGCATGATCGCTGGCAGCAGTCCCGAGCCCGACGAGGCGACCGTGAAAGCCGTGGGCAAGCTGAGCGAGGCCCTGGAGAGCGTCGAGCGCGCCCGGGGCCATCTCTACTCGTGGCACCAGCTCACCGGCAAGGCCGACTTCGAGTTGGGCGACGCGGCCGAGCTGCTCGCCAAGGCCGGGCACCAGGAACTCGCGGACGAGCTGTCGCGCGAACTCGTGGGCCGCAACGTCCTCCCGGACCGTTGGAGCTTCCAGGCGGTCGAGGAGTACGAAGACACCTACTACGAACCGCTCCGACGTTATGAGGCGCGCGTACGGGAGTCGTTGACCGCTGGTCGACGGCACCTCTACGAGGCACGGCTCAAGGAGGAGCGGCGCACCCACGGGCACCCGCACCACACGGCCGCGCCAGGCAATCCGTAGTGGCCGGTGCGAAGGAACGCCGCGGAACGCAGGGCGCCGAGGTTCGGAGTTCCTGGAGCGCCGGGGCACTCCAGGAACTCCGGTCAATCGGTGCCTATCCCTTGCACGCCTTCTGCGCGTAGGAGTAGGTGCTGCCGTAGTCGCACTTGTCGCCCACGGCCTTGGACAGGTTGACCGTCCCGCCGTCCTTCAGGAAGACCTTCCAGTCTCCGGTCTGCATCTGCCAGAGGCGGGAGGTCACCTGCGTCTCCCCGCTGTCGGGAGCGGCCGGGGCGGCCGGAGCGGCCGGAGCGGCAGGGCCGCCGGAGTCGCCCGAGGAGGAACCGGACTCGGGGAGTCCGGTCGTCCCCGTTCCGCCGATGATCAGAAGGAGGATCGCTCCCGCGATCAACCCGGTTGTCTTGTTCTGCATTGTTCCGACTGGCAGCCGGCCCCGCCCCCGCAGGGCTCACCTTGGCACCAGTCCTCCTGTGTGGACGACCGTCCCCAGCGGTCCGGGACCAGCAAGCCTTCGGTGCCGCGGAAGGCGGGGCGAGTGAGGGTGGCGGCGCGGGATCGCGGTCGGGCCGTTGGCGCACGGGGAGGCGGCGGAGTTGGCTAATCTATCGACTTGGTAGGATTTCCACTCTCGTACCACCCATCCCTTCCGTTTCATGAGGTCGCCCATGCCGCAAAGTCGTCCGTTCGTCAGCCTGGCGACCGACTTCGGCGCGGCGTACACGGCGATCTGCGCCGGGGTGGTGTACGGGATCGCCCCGGACGCGAACGTGCTGGTGCTCAGCGACGAGATCACGCCGTTCGACGTGCGGGAGGGGGCGATGCTGCTGCGGCAGGCGCTGCCGTACCTGCCGGTGGGCGTGCACGTCGGGATCGTGGATCCGGGCGTGGGCACCTCGCGCCGGCCGCTGGCGATCGCGACCGGGCGCGGCGATGTGCTGGTCGGGCCGGACAACGGGCTGCTGGTGCCGGCGGCGGAGGCGCTGGGCGGGATCGTCCGGGCGCACGCGCTGGAGAACCCGGCCTACCGGCTGCCCCAGATCTCGACCTCGTTCCACGGACGTGACGTCTTCTCTCCCGCCGCCGCCCACGTCGCGGCAGGGGTGGACGCGGCGGATCTCGGTGCGGCCGTCGACCCGCTGCCGCTGGACGTCCCGCCCCCGGTGGTCCGGCCCGGGGAGCTGACCGTTCCCGTGCTGTACACCGACCGGTTCGGCAGCCAGGTGCTGGGCGCCGAGCCCGGCGATCTGGCGGAGGCGTTCGGCGCGCTGGAGCCGGGCACCCCCCTTGACGTGGAGTGGAACGTTGCAGGCGGTCCGTCCCGGACGGTCCGCGTCCCGTTCCAGCTCACCTTCGGCAGCGTCGCGGTCGGGGAGCCGCTGCTGTGGACCGATTCGTCCGGATGGCTCGCCCTGGGCGTCAACCAGGGACGTGCCGCCGACGCCCTCGGCCTGGCCGGCGCGCAGACCCTCACTCTGCGCGCGGTGCCGCGTCCATGACCCTTACCCCCTCTCACCGCCGGAGGAATCTCCTGTGATCCGCCGTCCCCTCGTGGCAACGCTCGCCGGCGCCGCCGCGCTCGCCCTCGCCGTCAGCGCCTGCGCCCCGCAGGACGAGGACTCCGGTGCCTCGGCGAGCAAGAGCCCCGCCTCCTGCGCCAAGGACAAGCTGCCGCTGAAGTCGCCCGGCAAGCTCACCATCGCGACCGACAAGCCGGCGTTCGAGCCGTGGTTCAAGGACGACGACCCGTCCAACGGGCAGGGCTACGAGGGCGCCGTCGCCTACGCGGTCGCCGGCCGGCTCGGCTTCACCAAGGACCAGGTGGTCTGGAAGACCCAGTCGTTCGAGTCGTCGTACGCGCCGGGGCCCAAGACCTTCGACTTCGACATCAACCAGATCTCGGTCACCCCCGCGCGGGAGAAGGCGGTCGCGTTCAGCGACGGCTACTACGACGTGCAGCAGGGCGTCGTGACGCTCAAGGGCGGCAAGTTCGAGAACGCCAAGACCATCGCGGAGCTGGGCAAGGCGCGCATCGCGGTCCAGGTCGGGACGACGTCGCTGCAGGCGGTGAAGAACCAGCTCAAGCCCGCCGACGAGCCGAAGATCTTCAACACGCAGATCGACGCGGTGAACGCGCTGAAGAACAAGCAGGTGGACGTGCTGGTGGTGGACCTGCCGACCGCCTTCTACGTCACCGCCGCGCAGATCGACGACTCGAAGATCGTCGGTCAGCTGCCGCAGTCGCAGGGCGGCTCCACCGAGCACTTCGGGCTGCTGATGGAGCGGGGCAGCGGGCTCGCCGGCTGCCTCGACCAGGCGATCGGGCAGCTGAAGTCGTCCGGTGAGCTGGCGAAGATCCAGCAGCAGTGGCTGACCGCGTCGGCCGGCGCACCCGTCCTGAAGTGACCGCGCAGGCGGGCGGGCAGACCGCCTGGGTCAAGAGCGAGCGGCAGCGCGAACGCGAGCGCCGGCGCCGCCGCGCCGACGTCCGGTCCGGATCGGTGGCCGCGGCCTCGACGGTGCTGTGCGCCGCGGTCGTGGTGGTCGTCGTGGTGGGGTCGCCGGGCTGGCCCCGCGTGCACGAGACGTTCTTCAACTGGGGCGAGTTCACCGGCGCGTTCCCCGACGTGCTGCGCGGCTTCTGGCTGAACGTACGGATCTTCCTGATCGCCGAGGTGGCGATCCTGGTGCTGGGGCTGCTGGTCGCGCTCGCGCGGGGGCTGCGGACTCCGCTGCTGTTCCCGGTGCGGGCGCTGGCCGTCGCCTACACCGACGTGTTCCGCGGCATCCCGACGATCCTGCTGGTGTACCTGGTCGGATTCGGGCTTCCCGCGCTGCGGTTGCAGGGCGTGCCCGAGAGCCCGGCGGTGCTGGGCGGGTTCGCGCTCGTCCTGTCCTACGGGGCGTACGTCGCGGAGGTGTTCCGGGCCGGCATCGACTCCATCCACCCGAGCCAGCGCGCCGCGGCCCGGTCGCTGGGCCTCAGCAAGGCCCAGAGCCTGCGGTACGTGGTGCTGCCGCAGGCGGTGCGCCGGGTCGTCCCGCCGCTGCTCAACGACTTCGCCTCGCTGCAGAAGGACACCGCGCTCGTCGCGGTGCTCGGTCCGCTGGAGGCGCTGCGGCAGGCGCAGATCCACTCGGCCGACACGTTCAACTACACCCCCTACCTGGCCACGGCGGTGCTGTTCATCGCGCTGACGGTGCCGATGGCCCGGTTCACCGACCATCTCGCGGCGCGCGCCGAACGCCGCCGCGCCCCCGGAGGCGGCCGATGAGCACCCCGCTGCTGCGCATCGAGGGCGTCTGGAAGACCTACCACGCCCACCCGGTGCTGCGCGGCGTCGACCTGGACGTCGCGCCGCACGAGGTCGTCTGCCTCATCGGGGCCTCCGGGTCGGGCAAGTCGACGCTGCTGCGCTGCGTGAACGTCCTGGAGACCGTCGACGACGGCGCGATCTTCCTGGAGGGCGACGACATCACCGACCCCCGCGCGGACCCCGACAAGGTCCGCAAGCGGATCGGGATGGTGTTCCAGTCCTACAACCTGTTCCCGCACATGTCGGTGCTGGACAACATCACCCTCGCCCCTCTCCGCGTCCACAAGCGCTCGAAGGCGGAGGCCGCGGAACAGGCGCACGAGCTGCTCGAACGGTTCGGCCTGGCCGACAAGGCCGGGGAGTACCCCGACCGGCTGTCGGGCGGCCAGCAGCAGCGCGTCGCGATCATCCGGGCCATGGCCACCCGGCCGAGCCTGCTCCTGCTGGACGAGGTGACCTCCGCGCTCGACCCCGAACTCGTCACCGAGGTCATGGGCATCATCCGGGAGCTCAAGGACTCCGGCATGACGATGATCCTGGCGACGCACGAGATGGGGTTCGCCCGCGACATCGCCGACACCGTCTGCTTCCTCCATGACGGCGTCCTGCTGGAACGCGGCCCGGCCGAGCAGATCTTCGAAGAGCCCACCGAGCCGCGCACCCGCGAGTTCCTGAGCCGCGTCCTGGAGTCCCGCCGCCTCTGAAGCGGGCGCCCGGGACGGGCGGCGGATCCGGGCGACCGGCCGCGGAGAAGTGTTCGTCTGAACGGCGGCACCCTTGTGTGAACGAGGGTGCCGCCGTTCGCGTTCACGCCCTCGCCAAGCCCGCGACCGACCGTGTGATCTGCGTCTTTTCTTCGCCGACCGCGCTGCGCCCGCCGCTCTTGCCCACACTGTCTTCACTGTTCCGGCCATCCGCCGGGACATGTCCGGATTCTGCGGAATCCCGGCGTGTCCTGGCTCGAACGGCCAGAACACGCCGTGATCCCCGGGATCACAGCCACCTCCGCCCTAGGGGCGGAGGCAGTTTCAAAGGAGAGACCCGTGTACGGCGTCGTCGTACTCATCGAATTGCTGATCCAACAAATCGGCTGGGCCTTCAACACCCTGGCCGACCCATTGGCGAGCGGGCTGGTCACGGGTGTGACCGGTGCCCTCGTGATCTGGGGCGGCACGGTCTGGCTCACCAGGAAGGCCCTTCCGTTCCGGTCGCTCACGCCGTACGACCGAGTGGTCGTCGGTCGCCTCGCGTTCGGCCTCGCAGTGATCAACGTGGGCTACCCCTACGGCTCCCAGCTGGTGGGCATGGGGGCGATCATCACGATGTCCGCTCTGGGGCCGCTCTGCTCCAACGGCCGCGTACTGTGGACGATCTTCCGGCATCCGGCGGAGGCGCCGGCCGGCGTTCTTCGGGGCGCCGTCTGGAGCGTCGTGTTCCGCGTGGCCGCGTTCGCGGGAGTCGTGGTGGTCAACGAGCCCTGGAACGGGTTCGAGCACTCTCCCTGGGAGACGGGGATCGGGATCGTCTGCGGACTTCTCGGTGCCTGGAGTTTCTGGAACTACCTCCACTGCCTGTACGACGAGGAGCACTATCCGAAGGCCGTGGACCGGCTGAGGATCCTGGCGGTGGCGGATCTCGTCGCGATTCCCCTCACCGCCCTCGCGGTGTGGGGGGCGAGCCTCGGCCTCGGCGGAGGGTTCTCGGAGCTGTCGTCGGGGAAGGTGCTCCTGCTGGGCACCTGCGCCGGCATCCTGTCCTTCGCGGTGCCGACGGCCATCGGTGCCTGGGTGAGCGGCAAGGTCTCGCTGCACGTGTCGAGCCTGCTCTACCTGCTCGACAGTCCGATGGGGTGCTTGATCGGCTTCATCGGTGCCGCTCTCGGGGTCCTGGGCGCGGTGCAGGCCCCCGGACCTCTGGTCTGGGTCGGGATGGGCGTGGTCTTCCTCGCCGCGCTCGCCGCCGCCAGGCGCCCGATCCCGAAGGTGCAGTGGTCGAAGGACGAGCACTGCTTCATCTCGCCGAAGGGCAGTCCCGCCTGACGGTCGCATCGGCCGGGCGGGCCGCGGCATGTGCCGCGGCCTGTCCGGAGCAGTCACCACGAGTGGGGAGGGGCGGCCGCCCCTCCCTACACTCGTCCGCGCGCGGCACGCTCTAGGCTCACCAGCGTGAAACTGGACGAAGCGGTACGTATGTGGGACCCGGAGCCGGGCTGGCTGAACACCGCGAGCTACGGCATACCGCCGGAGCCGGCGTTCGAGGCGCTGCAGGGCGCGCTGGCCGAGTGGCGCCGCGGGGCCAACGGCTGGGACAGGTGGGACCGGTCCACCGGTCGCGCGCGCGGCGCGTTCGCGCGCCTGGTCGGCGTCGCGGCCGACGACGTGGCCGTGGGCGCCTCCGCCTCGCAGGTGCTGGCCCCGGTCGCCGCCTCGCTTCCGCCGGGCTCGCGCGTCCTCGTCCCCGACATCGAGCAGACGTCGAACCTGTTCCCCTGGCTCGTGCAGGATCTCGACGTGCGGACGGTGCCGCCCGCCGAGCTGCCCGGCGCGATCGACGAGCGCACGGACGCGGTCGCCTTCAGCCTGGTCCAGTCCGCGACGGGCGAGGTCGCCGCCGTCGACGAGGTCGTCGCGGCGGCGCGGGCGCACGGCGCGCTCGTCGTCGGCGACGCCACCCAGGCGGTCGGCTGGCTCCCGGTCGACGCGACGCCCTTCGACGTCCTCGCCGTCTCGGCGTACAAGTGGCTGATGTGCCCGCGCGGCACCGCCTTCTGCTACGTGAGCCCGGCCGTGCGCGACCGCATACGGCCGCTCGCCGCCAACTGGTACGCCGGTGACGGCGACGCCTCCTACGGCCCGCCGCTGCGGCTGGCGAAGGACGCCCGCCGGTTCGACATCGCGGCTCCGTGGTTCTCCTACGTCGCGGCCGCCCCCACGCTGGAGCTGCTCCTGGAGATCGGCATCGGGCAGATCCACGAGCATGACGTGCGGATGGCCGACCGGTTCCGGGCCGGCCTCGGCATGCCGGCGGGTGACAGCGCGATCGTCAGCGTCGCCCGGCCGGGCGCGGCTGAACGGCTCGCGGCGGCCGGTATCCGGGCATCCGTCCGCAAGGGCGCGGCGCGCCTGGCCTTCCACCTCTACACGACCGAGGCCGACGTCGACGCCGCCATCGCGGCCCTGGCCTGAGCCAGGCCCCGCACGAGCGCGGTCTCATCGGCGGGGCGGGACGTTCTGGTCGCGCGCGGACGCTCGGCTTCCGCCCGCTCCGGCGGGCGGACGCAGCCGGCGTGCTTCGAGTGCCAGGAAGGCGGAGAGGACGACGACGACGCCGGACTCCAGGCCGAGCGCGAGCATGACGGTCGTCCGGTAGCCGTATTCGTGGAACCCGAACAGCGCGCTCTGCTCACTGATCAGAAGACCGATGAGGGTTCCGAGCGAGAAGACGATCGCTCCGAGCGCCACGGGCGCGTGGGGGGCGCGACCGGCGACCGGCACGGAGGACAGGCCGGGCAGGGACCTCAGCGGGGCGGCCAGGGCGAGCGCCAGCACCACCGCGCCGACGAAGTTGAGCAGGAACAGCACGCCGATGATCGGGATGACGCGGTAGTGGTCCGCGAGGTACTCGTAGAGATGGACCGCGCCGATGCCGAACAGCAGCAGGACGCCCAGATAGCGCAGCGCATTGCTCATGGCGATGCGCTCGTTCCGCTCTCGACCTGTTGGCCTTGGGGTGAGACGGCGTACCATTCGGCGCCGAACTGGGTGAGGGCCTCGCCGCGGGTGTCGCCGCGTCCGGTGTCGGCCTGGTAGTAGTACAGCGGGTGGCCCCCGTAGACGATCTGCGGGGGCCCGTCGGAGCGGCTGATCGTGGCGATCTGGGACCGCTGGGCGCCTCCGGCCGTGGTCGGGGCGCCCTCGGTGGTCACCGGTGGCCAGATGCTCGCGCAGGCCCCCGAGCAGGTCGACTGGTTCGGCGGGTCGGCGACGAACAGGTACAGCGTTCGTCCCTTCTCGTTCACCAGGATCTGCCCGAGGTGCGGCGCCTCCGCCGTGCTGATCTGCGTCCGGCCGGGATTCTGCGAGTTGGTCGCGGTCGCGCACCCGGCGAGCGCCGACGCCGCGAGGGAGGCGGCGACGAGCCTGCCGCCGAACAGGGCCGTCCGGGGACGGCCCGTCTCAGTAGCCACCACCGCCGCCGCCCGACGGCTGCTTCGTCACCGCAGAACCGGACGGGGACAGCACGTACCACTTGGCGCCGAACTGGTTGAGCCCCTGTCCCTTGGCGCTGCCGCTCGCGGTGCCGTCGGGCGCGTAGTAGTAAAGAGGGTGCCCGCTGTAGGTGACCTCGGTCGTGCCGTCGCTCCGCTTGGTGGTGCCCAGCTTCGCCGCGTCCGCTCCCGAACCGGCCTGAGGCTTCCCGCTTGTCGTGACGGGCGGCCACACCGCGGCGCATGATCCGGAGCAGGACGACGTGGTCCCCGTGTCCTTCTGGAACAGGTACACCGTCCGGGACTGGCCGTCGACCACGATCTGCCCCAGCTGGCCCACGGTCGCCGTCTTGATCGTGCCGCCGGGCGCCCCGCCGGCGCCGCCGGTGGGGGTGGCCGAGGTCGGGGGCGCGGTCGTCGGGGAGGACGGGGGCGACGTCGTCGGTGGCGAGGTCGGGGGCGACGTCGTCGGTTGGGACGAGGTGCTCGACCCGCCGCCGCATCCGGCGACGGCGGACGCGACCACGGCGGCCGCGCCGACGGCCAGCGGCGCGATCCGTGCCCGGCGGCGGCGCCGGACGACGGCCGGGTCGGATGAACGGCCGCCGGCCGGATAGTGATCGAACATGCGTGGCCTCCCCTCGGAGCGCGGTACCGGACGGCCGGTACCTTCCTCCGCGCCGCATACCCGCCCCAGAAGGGGGGCGAACTGCCCCATCACGGCCATGAACTGGTCTTTTCCGCTGCTGAACGACCGTTGGCGTGCCCATGGCGGCGGGGGAGCCCGGGGCCGGGGAAGTTGGGACCCGGCTGCCGGGGCGTTAGGCGGCGCCGGGGGTCAGTCCGGGACGCCCGCGGCGAGCATGGGGGTGAGGGTGAGGTCGGGGTGTTCGCGTTCGATCGCGCGCACCCGCCACTTGTCGACGAAGACCGCGATGTACGAGCCGTCGAGGCTGCGGGTGAGCACCTCGACGCCGCGGCGCCCGTCGAGCGTCTCGGCGGACTCCTTGTCGGTGATGCGGGCGGTCGTGTAGTCGAGGCGGGACAGCTCGACCGGGGCGCCGAACTCGTCGGCCATCCGCGCGGTGAACACCTCGAACTGGAGGGGGCCGACCGCGGCCAGGACGGGGGCCTGGTCGCCGCGCAGGTCGCTGCGCAGCACCTGCACGACGCCCTCGCCGTCGAGCTGGTCGATGCCGCGGCGGAACTGCTTGGCCCGGCTGTTGTCCTTGACCCGCGCCACCATGAAGTGCTCGGGCGCGAACGCCGGGATCGGCGGGAACGTCACGGGGGTCTTGGTGTACAGGGTGTCGCCGACGGTCAGGCCGGAGGCGTTGGGCAGACCGATCACGTCTCCCGGGTAGGCGGCGTCCAGGGTGGAGCGGTCGCGGCCGAAGACCGTCTGGGCGTACTTGGTCGCCAGCGGGCGCCCGGTCGGGGCGTGGGTGAGGGTCGCGCCGCGCTCGAAGCGGCCCGAGCAGACGCGGATGAAGGCCAGCCGGTCGCGGTGCGCCCGGTCCATGCCCGCCTGCACCTTGAACACCTGCCCGGAGAACGGCGCCGTCACCGGGCGCGCGTGGCCCGCGGCGTCGGTGCGCGCGGACGGCGCGGGCGCCATCCGGCGCACGGTGTCGAGCAGCGCGCCGACGCCGAAGTTGGGCAGCGCGGCGCCGAACAGGACGGGGGTGCTGGAGCCGGCGGCGAAGGCGTCCATGTCGAGGACGGCGCCGATCTCCTCCAGCAGCGCCAGCTCCTCGTTCGCGGTCACCCAGGCCGGGCCCTCCTCGGCGGCGGCCCGGTCGGCCGGGACGCGTTCGGCGGCCGCGCGGGTGGCGCCGCCGGGGGTGCGGCGGAACCGGGTGTAGGAGCCGTCGGCGCGGTCGATCAGGCCGCGGAAGTCACCGGCGATGCCGACCGGCCAGTTCAGCGGCGCCGGGTGCAGGCCGATGCGCTGCTCGACCTCGTCCAGCAGCTCCAGCGGCTCGCGGCCCGGCCGGTCCCACTTGTTGACGAACGTGATGACGGGGATGCCGCGGTGCCGGCAGACGTCGAACAGCTTGAGCGTCTGCGCCTCCAGGCCCTTGGCCGAGTCGAGCAGCATGATCGCCCCGTCGACGGCGGCCAGCACCCGGTAGGTGTCCTCGGAGAAGTCCGCGTGGCCGGGGGTGTCGAGGAGGTTCAGCAGGGCGTCGCCGAACTCGAACCGCAGCACCGAGGAGGTGATGGAGATGCCGCGCGAGCGCTCCATGTCCATCCAGTCCGAGCGGACGCCGCGCCGCCCGGCCTTGCCGTGCACCGCGCCGGCCTGCTCGATCGCCTGCGCGTGCAGGGCGAGCGCCTCGGTGAGCGTGGACTTGCCGGCGTCCGGGTGACTGATCACCGCGAACGTCCGGCGCCGCGCCGCCTCCGCCGCAACGTCCTCCGCAGTGCCGATTCCGGCGCTCACCGCGCTCCCCTCTCCGCCGACCGTCCCCCATACTCTAGGGTCGATTTCCCCCTGGAAGAGATGCGCGAGGCGCCGACCGTCCCGGACCGGCTCCGCCCCGGTGCCGCTAACCGGCGGGGAGGTGGGGGGCGGTCGCGGCGTGCAGGGCCAGGGAGAGCTCGACGGCGCTGTCGACCACGGCGTCGAGATCGTCGCCCAGGCGTCCGTCGGCCCACTGCCGGGCCAGCTCGGTCATCGCGCCGGTGAACATCGTCGCGGCGACGACGACGGGGAGCGGCGGGCTCTCGGCGCGGCTCATCGCGAGGACGCCCTCCAGCAGGGCGGTCTGCGCGGCGCGGCGGCGTTCGGCCAGGAACTCGTTGCCGCGCGCCTCGGCGAACAGGACGCGGCCCCGGCGGGGGTCGTCGCTGATGAAGCTCAGCACCCCGCGGATGCCGGCGCGCGTGCGGACGTCGGGGCGGGGGCCCGCCCCGTCCAGGGCGCGGGCGAGGACCTCGCCGAGGGCGGCGGCCTCCCGGTCGTAGACGGCGGCGAGCAGCTCGCCGGTGTCGGCGAAGTTCTCGTAGAAGTAGCGCGTGTGGAGCTCGGCCTCGCGGCACACGGCGCGGACGGTGAGGGCGGCCTCGCCCTCCTCGCCGAACAGCCGGAACGCGGCCCGCAGGAGCATGGCGCGCCGCTCGTCGCGGCGCCGGCCCGCGGGGACGCCGGCCCACCGCGTGGACGCGGCCGTGCGCGTGCTCGCCATGCCGGCCACCCTACCCCGCCGGGCCGGAGCGGCCCCCGAAGTCTGGACACGCGTGTACCCAGACACTTACTCTGGATACACCTGTCACCAGACTGGCCGGGAGTGCGGCATGCCATCGAGGAACACCATCATCGCGGCGCGGTTCGAGCGGGCCTTCGACGCCGAGATCCGCTCCAGGTTCTTCCGCGGGCTGGAGTTCGCCGGACCGGAGGGCGACCCCGGCTGGTTCGGGCCCGGCAGCGCGGTCTGGTACGTCCACTCGCACCTGCCGACCCTGCTGCTCGGGCTGGTCGGGGCGGCCTACATCGAGGGCCTGGACCCGAGCATCAGCTGGATGGCCTACGACCACTCCCGCATCCCCGAGCGGGTCGACGGCGTCCCGACCGGCGGCATCGACCCCGAGGGCGCGGCCGTGCGGCTCGGGCACTCCCTCTCGTTCTTCATCGGGACGGCCTACGGCTCCACCGCGACGGCCGAGCGCCTCGCCCGGACCGTCCGCGCCATGCACCACACGGTGAAGGGCACCCGCCCGGACGGGCTGGCCTACGACGCCGACGACCCCGACTGGCTGCGCTGGAACTACGCCACCGTGGTGTGGGGGCTGGCGACCGCGCACGAGCGCTACCACCGCCGCCCGCTCAAGGGTGACGACCTGGAGCGCTACTACCGCGAGTTCGTCCGCGTCGGCGAGGCCCTCGGCGGGACGGACCTGCCCGCCACCAAGGCGGACGTCGCCGAGTGCCTGGAGTCCTACCTGCCGCGCCTCGCGATCACTCCGATCAAGGCGTTCGGGACCGGGCCCAACCTGCGCGGCAGCAGGACGAGGCCGTGGGAGCCCGGCAGCCCGTTCATGGACTGGGCGGCCCGCGACATGCTGCCGGAATGGGCGCGCAAGCTCGCCCTCTACCAGCCGCCCAACCCGGTGACGCTGCGGCTGCGCCGGACGACGCTCTGGGTCGTCCTCAACGCGCTGCACGACGCCACCGGGCCGCTGCCGGAGTTCCGCCAGGCGCAGGCCCGCGTCGCGGCGGGCGTGTCGGCGCCGGTCGCCTCCACCGCGCCGGACGCGCCCGACCCGGTGCTGTCGCGCGCGGAGGTGGAGGCCACCGCCTGACCCCGGTTCTCCGGGCGCGGTGTGCGGGACACGGTCGATCGGGTCTCCCCCTCGCCCCGGAGGGTAACCGAATGCCATTCTGGTGTTCTGGCCGGGACGGAAGCTTGGAGGGGCCATGGCGATCGCCATCAGCGACGAACACCGCGAGCTGGCACGGACGGCGCGCTCGTTCCTGCGCGACCAGGAGGCGCGGGCGGCGAACCGCGCGCTGCTGGACGCCGAGAAGGAGCCCCTGCCCGCCTTCTGGGGGGAGTTCGCCGCGCTGGGGCTGCTCGGCCTGCACCTTCCCGAGGAGCACGGCGGCGGGGGAGCGGGCCTGCCGGAGCTGGTCGTGGTCGCCGAGGAGCTCGGCCGCGCCGCCGCGCCCGGCCCGATGCTGCCGACGATGATCGCGTCCGCCGTGCTCGCCGCGTCGGGGGACGGGGAGCAGCGGGCCCGGCTCCTGCCCGGCCTCGCGTCCGGCGCGACCCCGGCGGCCCTCGGGCTGGACGGCGCGCTCACCGTGACCGGCGGCGCCGCCACCGGGGACGCGGGCGTCGTGCTGGGCGGCGGCCTCGCGGAACTGCTCGTCCTGCCCGCCGGCGACGACATGGTCGTCGTGCGGGCGGGCGTGCCGGGCGTCGCGGTCGAGGTGCCCGGCAACCTGGACCCGTCCCGCCGCTCCGCCCGCGTGCGGCTGGACGGCGCCGCCGTGGAGGTCCTCGCCGGGGCCCGCGCGCACGCGACCGCCGTCGCCCGGACGCTGATGTCCGCGGAGGCGGTCGGCGGCGCGCTGGAATGCGTCGACACCGCCACCGCGTACGCCAAGGTGCGGCAGCAGTTCGGGCGGCCGATCGCGACGTTCCAGGCCGTCAAGCACCACTGCGCGAACATGCTCGTCGCCGCGGAGCTCGCCACCGCCGCGGTGTGGGACGCGGCGCGGGCCGCGTCCGGCCCGTCCGGCCAGTTCGAGCTGGCCGCGGCCGTGGCGGCGGCGCTCGCCCTGCCCGCCTTCACCTCCAACGCCGGCCTGAACATCCAGGTGCACGGCGGCATCGGCTTCACCTGGGAGCACGACGCGCACCTGCTGCTGCGCCGCGCCGCGACGCTGGAGGCCGTCGCCGGCCCGCACGCCGCGGAGCGGGACGTGACCCGGCTGCGGGCGGCCGGGGTCGTCCGGGAGGCGAGCCTCGACCTGCCGCCCGAGGCCGAGGCGCGCCGCGCGGAGATCCGCGGGCTGGCCCGGGAGATCGCCGCGCTGCCCCCGGCCGAGCAGCGCGAGAGGCTCATCGAGACCGGCTACGTCCAGCCGCACTGGCCACGCCCCTGGGGCGTGGAGGCGAGCGCCGGGCTGCAACTGGTCATCGAGGACGAGTTCCGCGCCGCGGGCGTGAAGCGCCCCCAGCTCGGCATCACCGGCTGGGTGATCCTCACGCTCGTCCAGCACGGCACCCAGGACCAGATCGACCGGTGGGTGCGTCCGGCGCTCACCGGCGAGGAGGTCTGGTGCCAGCTGTTCAGCGAGCCCGAAGCCGGGTCGGACGCGGCGGCGGTCAGGACCCGCGCCGTCAGGGTGGACGGCGGCTGGCTCGTCAACGGCCAGAAGGTGTGGACGAGCGGCGCCCAGTACTGCCGCTGGGGCTTCGCCACCGTCCGCACCGACCCCGACGCGCCGAAGCACTCCGGCGTCACGATGGTCGTCGTCGACATGCACCACCCCGGCGTGGAGGTCCGGCCGCTGCGCCAGACGACCGGCACCTCCGACTTCAACGAGGTGTTCTTCTCCGACGTCTTCGTCCCCGACGCCGACGTCGTCGGTGAACCGAACAAGGGCTGGACCGTCGCCCGCGCCACCCTCGGCAACGAGCGGGTCAGCATCGGCGGCGGCGTCGGCGGCCCGCCGGGACCCGACGTGTTCCGGCTCTACGCCGAGCGCGGCGACCGCGTCCCGGCCGCGGCCGAGCGCGTCGGCGCGTACGCCGCAGAGGAGCAGGCCCTGCGCCTGCTCAACCTGCGGTCCGCCGAGCGCGCGGTCGCGGGCGGGGAGCCGGGTCCCGAGGGCAACATCACCAAGCTCGTCCTCGCCGAGCACGGCCACGCCACCGCCGCCCTCCTCGCCGAGTTCGCCGGGCCCGAGACCGCGTTCACCGAGGGCCTCGGCCAGTTCGCGGGCCTGATGCGCCTCGGGTCCCGCGGCATGTCCATCGCGGGCGGCACCTCCGAGATCACCCGCAATCAGATCGCCGAGCGCATCCTCGGCCTGCCCCGCGACCCGCTGATCCGCTAGGACGGCCGGGCCCCGGCACGGCGGCGCCGGGGCCGTGGCCTTCGTCAGGACCGGCGGCGGTGCCCCGCGTCCAGGGACGGGTTGCCGGTCAGGTGCTTGATGCCGGCCATGTCGGTGCCGGGCGGGACGACCTCGTCGATGGCGTCGAGGGTGGCGGCGTCGAGCCGGACCTCGGCGGCGGCGAGCAGGTCCTCCAGCTGGTCCATCGTCTTCGGCCCGATGATGGTCGAGGTGATGGCGGGGTGCTCGGCGACGAAGCCGAGCGCCAGGTGGGTGAGCGAGAGGCCCGCCTGCTCGGCGATCTTGGTGAGGCGCTCCACGGCGTCGTAGCGGGCCGACACGCTGGGGTCGGTGTCGATGGTGCGGCCCCGCCACGCCGGGTTGTCCGACGGCGCGAAGCGGGCGCCCTCGGGGGCCTGCTCGCCGCGCCGGTACTTGCCGGTGAGCCAGCCGCCGGCGAGCGGGCTCCACGGGATCACGCCCATGCCGTGGCGCCGCGCCGCGGGCAGCATGGACTCCTCGATCGACCGGGCGAAGATCGAGTACTGGGGCTGCTCGCAGACGAACCGGACGCCGCCCCGGCGCTCGGCGGCCCACTGCGCCTCGACGATCCAGTCGGCGGGGAAGGACGACGACCCGACGTAGAGGACCTTGCCCTGGCGGACGAGGTCGGTCAGCGCGTCGAGGGTCTCCTCGAGGTCGGTCTCCCAGTCGCGGCGGTGCATCTGGTACAGGTCGATGCGGTCGGTGCCGAGGCGGCGCAGGCTGTCCTCCACGGCGCGGACGATGTAGCGCCGCGACCCGCCCCGCGCGTTGCGCTCCTCGCCGAGCGGGAAGTAGAACTTCGACGCCAGGACGACGTCGTCCCGGCGGCCCTTGAGGGCCTTCCCGACGATCTCCTCGCTCTCGCCGGCCGAGTACATGTCGGCGGTGTCGATGAAGTTGATCCCGGCGTCCAGGGCCCGGTGGACGATGCGCTCGGACTCGCCGTGGTCGGGGTTGCCGACCGCGCCGAACATCATCGCGCCGAGGGTCTGGGTGCTGACCTCGACGCCGGTACGGCCGAGCTTGCGGTACTGCATGCGTGCTCCTCGTCAGTCGCTCGCGCAGAACGCTAGGTGCTGGAGCGCGCTCCAGGTCAAGGCCCGGCCGTCGCCTCGGCGAGCCAGTCGTACCAGGCGTCCAGGCCGTCGCCGCGGGTCGCCGAGACGGGCAGCACGCGCAGCCCGGGGCACAGCCGGCGGGCCGCGGCCCGGCAGGCGTCCACGTCGAAGTCGACGTGCGGCAGCAGGTCGGTCTTGTTGAGCAGCAGGACGTCCGCGCCGCGGAACATGTGCGGGTACTTCAGCGGCTTGTCGTCGCCCTCGGTGACGGACATGAGCACGACGCGGGCCCGCTCGCCGAGGTCGAACAGCGCCGGGCAGACGAGGTTGCCGACGTTCTCCACGAACACCGTGGAGCCGTCCGGCGGCGCCAGCGCGGCCAGCGCCCCGGCCACCATCGCGGCGTCCAGGTGGCAGCCGGCGCCCGTGTTGACCTGGACGGTCCGGGCCCCGGCCGCGGCGAGCCGCCGGGCGTCCAGCAGCGTCTCCTGGTCGCCCTCGATCACCGAGATCGGCCGGTCCGGGCTCAGGTCGGCGACGGTGCGCTCCAGCAGCGTCGTCTTCCCCGAACCGGGGGAGCTCATCACGTTGAGCGCCGCGATGCCGCGTTCGGCCAGCCACGCCCGGTTCCGGCCGGCCAGGTCGTCGTTGCGGGCCAGCACCTTCTGGCCCAGCGTCATGACGTGCCCGTCCTCATGCCCGTGCCCGTGCCCGTGCCCGTGCCCGGGGACGGGATCGTGGACGTGGATGTGCCCGGCGGGGTGGCCGGGGCCGTCCCCGGGGGCCGTCAGGGTCGTCAGGCGCGCGGCGTCCCCGCCGTCGCAGCCGCAGGTCTCACACATCGTCGGCGACCTCCACCGCCTTGATCGTCAGGTCGGCGCCGCCGCTGATCACCACGTCGGCGCTGCCGCACGGGCACAGCGCGAGCGGGTCGCGCGCGGGGAACGAGGCCCCGCAGGCGGCGCACTCGCCGACGCCCTCCGGCTCGGTGATGTCGAGCCGCGCGCCCTCGACGCACGTTCCCTCGCCGGCCAGTTCGAAGCAGAAGCGCACCGCGTCCGGCATGACTCCGGAAAGTCTCCCTATTTCGAGGTGCACCACCACCACCCGTGAATCGGGCAATTGGGTAGAAATTGCCGCGATGACGCTCTCCGTCACGGCCAATTCGTGCACGCGCCCTCCCGGCCCGCTTCCATTGTCCCAGCGCCGTTCTGCTGCCCGGATCTTCCCAGCTCAAACGGTGTGTTTACCGAATCGGGGAAATGGCTTGAGGGGCTTTTCGGGCGGTGTTTCGCGCCCTTCCCGCAGGGCAACCGCATGGTGTTGGCCGCAGTCGGTCGAGGGGGGAAGCGATGACGAGCGTCGCTCCGGCGCAACCGCTGACGGACGAGATCCACATTCTGTGGACGTCCGAGGGAATGAGCTGCGACGGGGACACGGTCTCGGTGACCGCGGCCTCGCTGCCGAGCATCGAGGACGTCGTCCTCGGCGCGATACCGGGCCTGCCGAAGGTCCACCTGCACAACAAGGTGCTCGCCTACGAGAACGGCGACGAGTTCATGGAGGCGTTCCGGCAGGCCGCGCGCGGCGAGCTGGCGCCCTTCGTCCTCGTCGTCGAGGGTTCGATCCCCAACGAGAACATCAACGGGGACGGCTACTGGACGTCGATGGGCAACGACCCGGAGACCGGCGACCCGATCACGGTGAACGAGTGGATCGACCGGCTCGCGCCGAAGGCGTGGGCGGTCGTGGCGATCGGCACGTGCGCGACCTACGGCGGCATCCACGCCATGGCGGGCAACCCGACGGGCTGCATGGGCCTCGCCGACTACCTCGGCTGGGACTTCCGCTCCGCGGGCGGGCTGCCGATCGTGAACGTGCCGGGCTGCCCCGTGCAGCCGGACAACTTCATGGAGACGCTGCTCTGGGTGCTGCACCAGGCCGCCGGGCAGGCGCCGGTCATCCCGCTGGACGACAAGCTGCGCCCGACGTGGCTGTTCGGCAAGACCGTCCACGAGGGATGCGACCGCGCCGCCTACTACGAGCAGGCCGACTTCGCGCGCGACTACAACTCGCCGAAGTGCCAGGTGAAGATCGGGTGCTGGGGCCCGGTCGTGAACTGCAACGTCACCAAGCGCGGCTGGATGGACGGCGTCGGCGGCTGCCCCAACGTGGGCGGCATCTGCATCGGCTGCACGATGCCCGGCTTCCCGGACAAGTTCATGCCGTTCATGGACGAGCCGCCGGGGGCGAGCCTGTCCACGACGCTGCTGCGGTCCTACGGGCCGTTCATCCGGAAGATGCGGTCGATCACCAACAAGAGCGCCAACCGGGAACCGAAATGGCGCCACAACCGGGAGAGGCTGACCAGCGGCTACCAGCCCCGCTGGCCGCACCAGTGAGCGGCGGCCGCGCCGGTGGGGTCCCCGCCGGCGCGGCACGGCCTGACCGGCGAGGACACGAACGCAGGACGGCCGCGCCGACGGACGGCGGCGGGCGAGGGAACAGGGGCGAGTTCATGGAGCGGGGCGAGTCATGAAGCAGGGGACGCAGACGCGCGGCGAACGGGCCGCCACGCAGGCGGGGCTCGTCGAGGTGGCGTTCGACCCGATCACCCGGATCGTCGGCAACCTCGGCATCTACACCAAGATCGACTTTGCGAACGGGCAGGTGGCCGAGTGCCGGAGCACCTCGTCCATCTTCCGCGGCTACAGCGTGTTCATGAAGGGCAAGGACCCGCGCGACGCGCACTTCATCACCAGCCGGATATGCGGCATCTGCGGCGACAACCACGCGACCTGTTCGGTCTACGCCCAGAACATGGCGTACGGGATCAAACCGCCGCCGCTCGCCGACTGGATCATCAACCTCGGCGAGGCCGCCGAGTTCATGTTCGACCACACGCTGTTCCAGGACAACCTGGTCTTCGTCGACTTCTGCGAGCGGATGGTCGCGGAGACGAACCCGAGCCTGCTGGCCACGGCGAAGAACACCGAGGCGCCGCGCGGCTCCGTCCACGGGTTCCGCACGATCGCCGACATCATGACGGCGTTCAACCCGTTCGAGGGCTCGGTCTACAAGGAGGCCCTCCAGCTCAGCCGCATCACCCGCGAGATGATCTGCCTGATGGAGGGGCGCCACGTCCACCCGTCGACCCTGTACCCGGGCGGAGTGGGGACGGTCGCGACGCCGCAGGTGTTCACCGACTACCTCGTCCGGCTGACGCGCTGCCTCGACTTCATCAAGCGGGCCGTCGCGATGAACGACGACATCTTCGACTTCTTCCTGGAGGCGCTGCCCGGCTACGACCAGGTGGGCCGGCGGCGGACGCTGCTCGGCTGCTGGGGCGCCTTCCAGAACCCGGACGTCGTCGACTACGACTACCGGCACATGTCCGAGTGGGGGCGGGCCGCCTACGTCACCCCGGGCGTCGTCGTGGACGGGCAGCTCGTCACGACGGACCTGGTCGAGATCAACCTCGGCATGCGGATCCTGCTCGGCAGCTCCTACTACGACGACTGGGCCAACGAGGAGACCTTCGTCAAGGAGGACCCGCTCGGCAACCCGATCGACCAGCGGCACCCGTGGAACCAGACGACGCTGCCGAACCCGCAGAAGCGCGACCTCAACGACGGTGGCAAGTACAGCTGGGTGATGAGCCCGCGCTGGCGCCACCCGGAGACCGGCGACCACCTCGCGCTCGACACCGGCGGCGGGCCGCTCGCCCGCCTGTGGTCGACCGCGCTGGCGGGGGAGGTGGACACCCCGTACGTCCGCTCCACCGGGCACAGCGTCCAGATCGACCTGCCGAAGACCCCCGGCATGCCGGAGGTCAACCTGGAGTGGACGCCGCCGCAGTACGCCAACACCATCGAGCGCGACCGGGCCCGCGTGTACTTCATCGCGTACGCGGCGGGGATGGCGCTGTACTTCGCCGAGAAGGCCCTCGACGAGGTCCGCTCCGGGCGCACGAAGGTGTTCACCGACTTCGACGTCCCGGACGAGGCGATCGGCTGCGGGTTCCACGAGGCGGTCCGCGGCGTGCTCTCGCACCACCTCGTCATCCGCGACGGCAAGATCGCCAACTACCACCCGTACCCGCCGACGCCGTGGAACGCCAGCCCGCGCGACTCCTACGGCACGCCCGGCCCGTACGAGGACGCCGTCCAGGGGCAGCCGATCTTCGAGGAGAACGGCCCGGACGACTTCAAGGGCATCGACATCATGCGGACCGTCCGCAGCTTCGACCCGTGCCTGCCCTGCGGCGTGCACATGTACGTCGGCAACGGCCGGACGATCGAGAAGCGGCACTCCCCGATGTTCGGCGCCCAGGAGGGCCACTGATGGGCTGGGACGACGAGCGCGTCCGCGAGCACGTCCAGCGCCTCGAAGGGCTGCTCGACGGGCTCGACCCCGGGGCGCACCAGGCCGTCCAGGCGCTGGTGGAGCTGTACGGGGAGGCCCTCGACCGGATCGTGCGGCGCTGCGCGGACGCCTCGGAGCTGGCCGGCGACGAGCTGGTCTGCCACCTGCTGGCCATGCACGGCCTGCACCCGGAGACGCCGGAGGCGCGGGTCCGGCGGGCCCTCGCCGCGCTGGAGGGGTTCCTGGCCAAGCACCGCACGTCCGTGGAGCTGACCGGGGTGGACGGGGACACGGTGCGGCTGAGGGCCGCGACCGAGGGGCGCGCCGCCGCGCCGCGCCCGGTGCTGGACGCCGTGGAGCGGGCGGCCCTCGCCGCGGCGCCGGAACTGGAGCGGGTCGAGATCGAGGCGCCCGCGCCGGAGAAGGTGCTGATCACCCTGGACCAGGTGCGGAGCCGCGCATGACGCAACGGCTCTCCACGCCGAGGCTGGCGGCGCTGGCCTCGGCTCCGCCGCGCCCGGCGCCGCCGCCGGGCGAGGCCGTGGAGCGGTGCGAGCTGTGCGCCGAACCCGTGCACGGCGCGCACCGGCACCTGCTCGACCTGGAGAAGGGCGAGCTGCTGTGCGCGTGCGGGGCGTGCACCGTCCTGTTCGACGGGCAGGCGGCGGGCGGGCGGCACTACCGGCTCGTCCCGGACCGGCGGCGCGAGCTGACCGGCTTCCACCTGGACGGCCCGCTGTGGGCGGGTCTCGGCGTCCCGGTCGACCTGGCCTTCTTCTCCGTCTCCGGGACGGGCGAGGTCACCGCCCGCTATCCGAGCCCGGCGGGGGCGCTGCACGCGGCCGTCCACGCCGGGAGCTGGCGGCGCCTGGTCGACGCCAACCCCGTCCTGGCGGAGCTGCGCCCGGACGTGGAGGCCCTGGTCGTGCACCGGGCGAGGGAGGCGGCCGAGCACTGGATCCTCCCGATCGACGACTGCTACCGGCTCACCGCCCTGCTGCGCGAGCACTGGACGGGCTTCAGCGGCGGCGGGGCCGTCTGGCAGCACCTCGGCGAGTTCTTCACGGAGTTGAGGGCGGCCCGGGCGGCCGCCGGGGAGAAGAGGGGAACACGATGATCAGAGTGGGGAAGCCCGACGTCAGTCCCGACAAGCCCTCGCACACGCGGGGCGTCCGCGAGGGCAACCGGACGGGCAACTACGACAAGCAGGTCGGGCACCTGCCCGACGGGACGTCCACCGCGGCCCGCTCGACGGGGATCAACCCGGAGACGCACGGCCCGATCCTCGACTCCATGCCGAATCTGTCACCGGCATGAGCGAGGCGGACCGGGGGGCGTGGGGGGTCGTCCCCCCGCAGGGAGACACAGCATGATGAGCGAGACACCGGAGCTCGGGCTCGACCTGCTCGGGATCGAGCCGGAGAGGTTCGCGGCGACGCCGACGCTGAGCCTGCGGATCGGGCTGCGGCGGCTGGACGGCGGGCCCGTCCAGTGCGTCCTGCTCACCACGACGGTGACGATCGCGGCGGCGCGCCGCGGCTACGACGACGCGGAGCGCGACCGGCTCGCCGGGGTGTTCGGCCCGCCGGAGATGTGGGACCGGTCGCTGCGCGGCCTGACCTGGGCGCGCGTCGGCGCGACCGTGCCGACGTTCCGGGGCGGGACGGAGGCGGCGCTGTCACTGCCGTGCGGGCACGACATGCAGGTCGCGGCCGACCGGTACCTGCACGCGCTCGGCGGCGGCGACGTCCCGCTCGACCTGGCCTTCAACGGCACGGTCTTCTACCCGGGCGAGGACGGCGCGCTGCGCACCGGGCAGATCCCGTGGCATCACGAGGCCACCGGCGACCTGCCCCTCCAGGTGTGGCGGGACCTGATGGGCCGCTACTACGGCACCGCCCGCTGGCTGCGGCTGGACGACGACTGCTTCGGCCGCCTGTCGGCGTACCGGGCCCGGCGCGCGCACTCCTCGTTCGACGACACCGTCGACGAGCTGCTGCGCCACGCCGAGAAGCGACGGGAGGAGGAAGAGTGGACCGCCTGAGGGCGATCGCGGACACCGTCCTCTACGAGGGGTACCTCCTCTGGCCGTACCGCCGGTCCGCCTTGAAGAACCGGCAGCGCTGGACGATCGGGGGCGTCTACCCGCGCGGCCACGCCGAGCGGAACGGCGACCGGTGGAGGGTTCACGCCGAGTTCCTCCTCGAAGCCGGCCCCGGCGCCGAGGTCGAGGTGACGCTGCGGTTCCTGCACGCGGTGCACCGCCAGGTGATGCACGGCGACACCCCCGTGGACGAGATCAGCACCGGGGACGAGACCCACACCACCTGGCAGGAGGCCCGCGAGCGCGAGCTCACCAGCGGCCCGATCGCGGTCGAGCGCCTCGTGCGCGCTCCCGTCCGGGTCCCCGTCGAGGTGGCCGCGGGCGCCGAGGAGGAGCCCGTGGACGGCAAGGCGCCGTGCGGAGGCGGCGGGGTGCGGTTCGTCCGCTCGTGGGAGCGGGTGCACGGGCGGGTCGAGGTCTCGGCCGTGCCCGCCGGGGACGGCGCGGTGCGGCTGCGCGTCGAGGTCGTCAACACCGGCGCCGCCGAGGAGCGCGAGGACGCCGTCCGCGCCGGGATGCTGTGCGCGCATGTCGTGGCGCGCACCGGCGGGGGCGCGTTCGCGTCCCTCACGGACCCGCCGGAGCGGCTCGCGGAGGCGGCCGCCGAGTGCGGCAGGGACGGGCTGTGGCCGGTCCTCGCGGGGGAGCCGGGAAGCCGCGACACCGTCCTCGCGGCGCCGATCGTCCTCTACGACTGGCCGCAGGTGGCGCCGGAGAGCCCCGGCGACCTGTTCGACGGGACGGAGATCGACCAGCTGCTGATCCTCAGCGTGCTCACCCTCACCGAGGAGGAGCGGCGGGAGATGGCGGCGACCGACCCGAAGGCGCGGCGGATCCTGGAGCGGTGCGGCGCGCTGTCGTCCGGTGAGCTGCTCGCGCTGCACGGCACGCTGCGGGATCCGCGGAAGGACGTCTGGTGAGCGGGGAGAGCGGCGACGCGGGCGGGCGGGAGGCGGCTCCGGGGAGCCGGGTCCGGCTGCGGCCCCGCGGGGGCGCGGACATCTTCGACCTGGCGCTCGTCGGCCGCACCGCCGTCGTCGAGCGCGTCGAGGAGGACATGGAGGGCGGGGTGCACCTGGTCGTCGCGCTGGACGACGACCCGGGCCGCGACCTCGGCCCCTACAACCAGCTCGGGCACCGCTTCTTCGTCCGGCCGGACGAGGTCGAGCCGCTGCCCGGGGAGGCGCCGTCCCGCACGGTCCTCGTCGCGGGGATCGGGAACGTCTTCCACGGCGACGACGGGTTCGGCGTGGAGGTCGTCCGGCTGCTGGCGACCCGATCGCTGCCGCCCGGCGTGGACGTCGTCGACTTCGGCATCCGCGGCATCGACCTGATGTACGCGCTCGGCGACGGCTACCGGGCCGCGATCCTGGTCGACGCGGCCGAGCGCGGCCACGCGCCCGGCACCGTGTCGCTCGTCGAGCCCGGCCCGGACGACTTCGGCGGCGTCGCCGTCGACGCGCACGGCCTCGACCCGGCGCAGGTGCTGCGGCTGGCCCGGGACAACGGTCCGGTCCCGCCGCGCATCCTGCTCGTCGCGTGCGAACCGTCGGCGCGGACCACGGACGCCACCTGGGAGATGAGGCTCAGCGCGCCGGTCGGCGCGGCGGTCGAGGAGGCCGCCGCGCTGGTCGAGCGGCTGCTGGCGGAGGAATTCACAGGGGAACTCGCACAGGAGGGAGCGGGGGGATGAGGAAGCGAACGTGCGGCGGCGCGGTCGCCGTCCGGGTGATGCTCGGGCTGGTGGCGGTCGGCGCGGTCGTGATGGTCCTCAAGGAGCTGCCGGCGATGCGCCGGTACCTCAAAGCCGAGTCGATGTGATCGGGGACGCGGAGCGGACGCTCATGACGACGATCGAGCGGCGGCTCGTCGGCCACCTGAAGGACGCGCACGCGCTCCAGGAGCACGCCGAGGCCGCGCTCAGCGAGATGCTGACCGCGGCGGCGGACGAGCCGGAACTGTGCCGGCCGCTCGGCCACTACGCCGAGCGGTCGCGGGCGTACACCAGGGCGATCGAGGCGCGGCTGCACGCGCACGGGGCCTCGCCGAGCGTCGCGCGCGACGCCGGGACGCTGCTCGCGTCGGTGCTGGAGGGCGGCATCGGCCACGGCCACCGCGACCCGGTCAAGCACATGCGGGACGCCTACGTCGCCGTCCACCTGCAGATCGCGTCGGGCGAGACGCTGCGGCGGCTCGCCGACCGCGCCGGGGACCCCGCGACGGCGGGGATCGCGGCGGCGATGTGCGAGGACGCCCACGCGATCTCGCACGAGCTGTCGGACCGCTGGGACCTCGCGGTGGACATGTCGCTGCGCGCCCGGCAGGCCCCGCCCGCGGGGGACGGCCGGTGACCGCCGCCGTGGCGGAGGTGTTCCAGCGGCGCGCGGAGCCGGGCGCGGCGCTCGCCGAGGAGGCGGGCGCCATCGCCGCCGCCTGCCACGCGATGGCGGCCCGCTTCCACCGCGGGGGGCGCCTGCTCACCTTCGGGACCGGCGCCGCCGCCACCGACGCGCAGCACGTGGCGGTCGAGTTCGTGCACCCGGTGATCGTCGGCAAGCGGGCGCTGCCCGCGCTGTCGCTCACCGGGGACGTCGCGACGCTCACCGGCGTCTGCGCCGGGGCGGGCTTCGACGACGCGTTCGCCCACCAGGTCCGCTGCTTCGGCGGCCCGGACGACATCGCGTTCGGGATCTCGCCGGACGGCCGCTGCGGCAGCGTGCTGCGCGCCATGGAGTGCGCGCGGGACCGCGGCATGCTGACGGTCGCGCTGGCGGGCGGGGACGGGGGAGCGCTCGCCGGGGCGGTCGACCACCTGGTCACCGTGCCGTCCGGCGACCCGCGCGTCGTGAAGGAGGTGCACGTCACCGCCTACCACGTGCTGTGGGAGCTGGTGCACGTGTTCCTGGAGCAGCCGGGCGTGCTCGGCCGGGAGGTGACGGCGTGACCGAATGCGCGGGCGACCACTGCGTGACCTGCGCGGACGAGGCCGTCCCGGTCGTCGTCGCGCGGCTCCTCGCCGACGGCCTCGCGGACGTGGACGTCGGCGGCGGCCGGATCGAACGGGTCAGCGTGGCGCTGGTGGACGCCGATGTCGGCGACACCGTGCTCGTCCACGCCAAGGAGGCGATCGGGGTCGTGACGACGTGACCGAGATGCTCTATCCCTTCCTGTACGCGGGCGGCTCGGGGCTGGACACCCTGCTGGAGGACGTGCGCCGCTCGACGCGCGAGAAGACCGACGAGATCGTCCGGCTGCGCGAGGCCGTCCTGGAGCAGTACGCCGAGGACCTCGCGGCCTGCGCCGCGCGGATGGCGGGCGCGTTCCGCTCCGGCGGCCGGCTCTTCACGTTCGGCAACGGGGGCAGCTCGACGGACGCTCAGGACGTCGCCTCGCTGTTCCTCAATCCGGGCGGGTCCGCGCGGCCGCTGCCGGCGCTGGCGCTGACGACCGACGTCGCCGTGGTCACCGCGCTGTCCAACGACGTCGGGTTCGAGGTGGTGTTCGCGCGGCAGCTCGCCGCGTTCGGGCGTCCGGGCGACATCGCGCTGGCGCTGTCCACCAGCGGGAACTCCGACAACCTGATCGCCGCGCTGCGGGAGGCGGCGCGGCGCGGGATGACGGTGGTCGGGCTCGCCGGATACACCGGGGGGCAGATGGCGGAGACGCCCGGCCTGCACCACCTGTTCACCGTCCCGTCGTCGTCGGTGCACCGCGTCCAGGAGGCGCAGACGACGATCTACCACGCGCTCTGGGAACTGACGCAGCTCGAACTGGCGGGGGAGGCCTTCTGATGTGCCTGGCGATACCGGGCGAGATCGTGGAGATCATGCCGGACCGCCCGGTGGCGACGGTGGACGTGACCGGCGTCCGGCGGGCGGTGAACACCGCCCTGCTCGACGGGGAGCGGCTCGCCGCCGGCGACTGGGTGCTGATCCATGTCGGATTCGCCATGTCCAAGATCGACGAGGACGAGGCGAGGGCGACGCTGGCGCTGCTGGAGGGCCTCGGCGAGGCCTACGACGACGAGATCGACGCGCTGCGGGAATCGAGGATCGACTGATGCGCTTCGTCGACGAGTACCGGGACGCGGAGCGGGCGAGGGTCCTCGCGGCCTCGATCGCCTCGCTGTGCGAGCCCGGGCGGCACTACAAGTTCATGGAGGTGTGCGGCGGCCACACGCACACCATCTACAAGCACGGCCTGGAGGACTACCTGCCGGAGAGCATCTCGCTGGTGCACGGTCCGGGCTGCCCGGTGTGCGTGATCCCGATGGGGCGGGTGGACGACGCGATCCACATCGCGTCGCAGCCGGACGTCATCATGGCGTCGTTCGGGGACATGATGCGGGTGCCGGGCGGCCGGGGGTCGTTCCTGGACGCCAAGGCCGCCGGCGCGGACATCCGCATGGTGTACTCGCCGCTGGACGCGCTGAGGATCGCCGAGCGGAACCCGTCGCGGCGCGTGGTGTTCATGGGGATCGGTTTCGAGACGACCGCGCCGTCCACCGCCATGACGGTGCTGCGGGCGGCCGCGGCGGGGGTCGGGAACTTCTCGGTGTTCTGCAACCACGTGACGATCCTTCCGGCGATCAAGGCCATCCTCGACTCGCCGGACCTGCGCCTGGACGGCTTCCTCGGCCCGGGCCACGTGTCGACGGTGATCGGCTGCCGGCCCTACTCGTTCATCACCGACGACTACGGGAAACCGCTGGTCGTCGCCGGGTTCGAGCCGCTGGACATCCTGCAGTCGGTGCACATGCTGCTGGCCCAGCTCGCCGAGGGCCGCTCGGAGGTCGAGAACCAGTACGGGCGGGTCGTCCCGTGGGACGGCAACCCCCGGGCGCTGGAGGCGATCTCCAGGGTCATGGAGCCGCGGCCGTACTTCGAGTGGCGCGGCCTCGGCTTCATCTCGCACTCCGCGCTCCGGATGAAGGAGGAGTACGCCGCCTTCGACGCCGAGCGCGTCTTCGAGATCCCCGGCGGGCGGGTCGCCGATCCGAAGGCGTGCCAGTGCGGCGAGGTGCTCAAGGGCGTCCTGAAACCGTGGGAGTGCAAGGTCTTCGGGACGGCCTGCACCCCGGAGACGCCGATCGGGACGTGCATGGTCTCGTCCGAGGGCGCCTGCGCCGCGTACTACAACTTCGGCCGCTTCACCCGCGAGCGGATCGGCAAGGCGGGCCGGGCGGGGGAGCCCGGCGGGGTCAGGGAGGCCGTGCGATGACCGTCCGCGAGGAGCAGGTCCTGGAACGCATCGAGCGCGCGCGGGGCCGCAGGGCGCGGCTCCGCGAGGACACGATCACGCTCGCGCACGGCTCCGGCGGCAAGGCCACTCACACGCTGGTCGAGGCGGTGTTCCGGGAGGCGTTCGCCAACCCGCTCCTGGACCGCATGGACGACTCGGCGCTCTTCAGGGTGAACGGCGCCGACCTCGCCTTCACCACGGACTGCCATGTCGTGTCGCCGCTGTTCTTCCCCGGCGGCGACATCGGCGACCTGGCCGTCAACGGGACGGTCAACGACCTCGCCGTCTGCGGCGCGAGGCCGCTGCACCTGTCGGCGGGGTTCATCCTCGAAGAGGGCTTCCCCGTCGCCGACCTGCGCCGCGTCACCGAGTCGATGCGGCGCGCGGCGGACGCGGCGGGCGTCGACATCGTCACCGGCGACACCAAGGTCGTGGAGCGCGGCAAGGCCGACGGCTGCTTCGTCACCACGGCGGGCGTCGGGGTCGTGCGGTCCCGGCTCGCGGGGGAGGTCCGCCCCGGGGACGCCGTGCTGGTGACGGGGCCGATCGGCGAGCACGGTGTCACGATCATGCTGGCGCGCGGCGAGCTGGAGCTGGAGGCCGACGTCGTCTCGGACACCGCGCCGCTGACCTGCCTGCTCGCGGACCTGGCCGACGCCTGCCCGGGGGGCCTGCGCCGGATGCGGGACGCGACCCGGGGCGGGGTCGCGACCGTCCTCAACGAGCTGGCGTCGGACGCCGGGACGGCCGTGGTGGTGGAGGAGGACGCGATCCCCGTCCGGCCCGCCGTCCGGGGCGCCTGCGAGCTGCTCGGGATCGACCCGATGTACGTCGCGTGCGAGGGCCGCGCCGTGGTCGTGGTCGCCCCCGAGTGCGAGCGGGACGCGCTGGCGGCGCTGCGGGCCCACCCGCTGGGCGAGGAGGCCGCCGTCATCGGCCGCGTGACCGACGACCCGTCCGGGCTCGTGCTGCTGAGGACGGCCTTCGGCGGCACCCGCATCGTCGACCTCCTGGTCGGGGACCCGCTGCCGCGCATCTGCTGACGCGCGGCGCTCCCGGCCGGCGACCAGCGGGCCGGGACCGCGTTCCGCGACGGCGGAGACGGGATCACGGCGGCGACCGCCAGGAACGGCCGGCCGTGATCGCCGCGACCCCGGCCGTCCCCGAAGGACCCGTGGACCGTCTCGGGCCGCGACCGCTTTTCCGGCGGTCCTGGACGCCCCATCGCGACGCCGGAAACGTCGGCGGCGGAAAATGGCGGAGCGCGGGCGGACACGGGGCGTGAGCCACTCGGGAAGTGTCCGCACGCCGGCCATCGCATATCTCGCCGCTCAATGCGCGCCCGCGGAATCCGCACATCGAGCATTACTCGGGAAGGGCAGGGGCGGCCGGCGACGGTGACGCGGACGGCGTCCACCGGGCGACACCGGCCGCCGCCGCATAGGCCCTTCTTCCACCACTTCGGAAGCATCCGGCGGGCGGGTGAACGAGGAGTAACAGGGCGCTGTGCGGGGCCGGCACGCCTCCGGCGCCGGGGCGAGAAGGCCGGCTCGGGCGGGCGCGAGGGGCCGATGGGGAATGTGAGACTCCTGCGACCTGCGGTTTTCAGGATCTGTTGAGGTTCGTTTGAGCTTCTTCGCGAGGGGTGCGGGTACTCGCGGGCCATGACAGGGGAGTCATGCCGACCCATCTTCGTGCTCGGGTGCCCGCGCTCGGGGACCACGCTGCTCCAGCAGATGCTGCACTCGCACCGGCGCATCGCGTTCCCCTCCGAGACACGGTTCGTGCATGTCTCCTACGACATCCGGCACCGGTTCGGGGACCTGGAACGGGCGGAGAACCGGCGCGCGCTGGCCGAATGGATCACCGGCGGGGAGGGCACCAAGTTCCGGGTGCTGCGGCTGGACGCCGCCGCCGTGGTCGAGGAGATCGTGCAGGGGCCGCCGACGCTCGGGTCGGCGATCGCCGCCGTGTTCCGCGCGTACGCGCGCCAGCACGGAAAGCAGCGCTGGGGGGACAAGCGGCCGAGCTATTTCCGCCGGGTGCCGATGCTGCGGCGGATGTTCCCCGACGCCCAGTTCATCCACCTCGTCCGGGACGGCCGCGACGCGGTGAGCTCCCTGGTGCGGATGCCGTGGTTCGACGGCGACATCCACACGGCCGCGCTGACGTGGCGGGAGGCGGTCGACATGGGCGCACGCCTCCGGACACGGCTCGGGCCGGAAACGTTCTACGAGTTCCGCTACGAGGACCTGGTCGCCGACCCCGAGGACGCCCTGACGAGGCTGTGCGCCTTCCTCGGCGAGGAGTACGACCCCGCCATGACGACGGCGTACCGGCACGCGCGGAGGACGGTGCCGACGACGCGCAAGTGGCATCTGGGCACGCACGAGGCCGTCAACGGCCGCCAGGTGGGCGCCTGGCGCCACCGGCTGGAGGCCTGCGACGCGGACCTCGTCCAGCACGTGCTCGCGTCCCGGCTGCGGATCCACGGCTACGCGATCACGGAGGGGACGCGTCCGGCGGCGGCGCCGCTCGTCAGATTCCACCGCCTCGCGGTGTACCGCTGGCGGGCGCGGCAGACGCAGACCCTCCGCGAGCGGCTCGCGGAGCGGCGCGAGCCCAACCCCGTGGTCTCGCGGCTGAACGGTCCGGTAAGCGTGTCCTGACAGACTGAGGGCGGGGACTGAAGGGACAGGTGGCCCTTGCCTTCAGGTAAGGCACTCTCGGCCATGCCGCACGGGACCGGGTCGAAGGGTTGTCCGAAACTCTCCTGGAACATGCCCGGTTCGCGGCCGTCGCCGGGGGGCGCCCGGGCCGGCCCGGTGGGGGAACGGCGCAGGTGGCGTGCCGCCGGAAGTCGCGCGGGGGAGGACGTATCGGTGGGGCGCGCGGGAACGGCGTGCCGCGCCCGCGGGCGTTGGGCCCTTATCGGAAGTGGTTACTGGTAAGTAACTTATCGCCGTTTTTACCGTACCACTGACTCGGTTTACAGGACGGAGACACCTCCGTGTCCGATCGTTCACATGCGGATCGAGACACGCCAACCATTTGGCTGTATCTTGCGTGTTGCTCGTCTTCCGTTACCAATCGCGATTGTTTCGATGATCCTCTGACATAAGGAGGAGTGGCGGTGTCCCGATCGGAAATAATTTCCCACGACGAGCTGCAATCGTGGCTTCTTGACAAGATCGCCTTCTACCTCGACAGGCCTGTGGAAAACATCGATCCCGGGGTCGAACTCGCCCGTTACGGGGTCGACTCGGTGTACGCGATCAGCATCATCAGCGACATCGAGGACCACCTGCAGGTGGAGGTCGACGTGGCCGAGGCGCGGCGCCGGGAGACCGTGGCCGACCTCACCGACTACCTGCTCGACCTCGTCGCGTGATGGCCGGCCGGCCCCCCGAGGTGGGCGGCGCCGGCGCCGCCGGGCCCGCCATGGTGGTGCTCGGCGACAGCGTGGCCGAGGGCCAGGACGATCCGGACCCGGCCGGCGGGTGGCTCGGCTGGGCCGGACGACTGGCCCTTCACCTGGGGATCCCCCGCGAGGAGATGCTCAACGCCTCCGACCCGGGCGCTACGGTCGAGGACGTGGTCCGCGACCAGCTGCCCGCCGTGCGCGGGCTGGCGCCGCGGCTGGTGGTGCTCGGCTGCGGCATGAACGACGCGCTGCGCGGCTTCGAGCGGGAGGCCGCGGCGCGCCGGCTGGCGGAGCTGTTCGGCTGGGCCCGCGGGCGCGGCGCGGTCGTCCTCGCCATCCCGGTGCCGCGGCCGCCGCTGCTGGACATCACCCCGATCTCGCAGTTCCGCAAGAAACGCACGGTGCAGCGAATTCACGACTTCAACGCCGAACTCGACCGGGTGTCGCGCGAGTTCGGAATGGTGTTCCCGGAACGGGAGACGGTGGCGACGGTCGCCGATCCCGCGATGTGGAGCGCCGACGGAATCCATCTGAATCCGGATGGGCACGCCTATGTCGCGAAAGTGATGGCGCAGATTGCGGCAAGCCTGCTCGGCGAGCGGGTGAAATGAGTTCCGGGGGCCGATCCGGCAGTCTGGGAGACTGATGAAAAGAGCACATTCCGTCGCCCGCGCACTCCGTTCGCCGATGCTGCCGTTCCTCGCTCCCGTACTGGTGGTGCAGGCATGGCGGACGGTGCGGCGGACACCGCGGCTGGACCCGGCGACCGGGGACGAGCAGGGCTTCGTCGCCGGCGCCGACCCCGGGCGGGGCCCCGCCTTCCGGGTCATGGTGATCGGCGAGTCCACCGCGGTGGGCGTCGGCGCGTCCCGGCACGCCGAGGCGCTGCCCGGCTTCCTGGCGCAGGAGCTGGGCGAGCGGCTCCGGCGCAGCGTGGCCTGGTCGGTCTCCGGCCGGAACGGCGCGACGGCCCGGAGCATCATCGGCGGGCTCGTCCCGCCCGCGAACGGCTCCGCGCCGAACCTGGTCGTCGTCACCACGGGCATCAACGACCTGCTCAGGCGGCGTCCCCTGCGCCGGTGGGCGGCCGACGTCACCGAGCTCGTCGCCCTCGTGCGCGGCCGGTTCCCGGAGGCGACCGTGCTCGTCGCCGGGATGCCGCCGGTGCACCGGTTCCCCGCCCTGCCGCGGCCGCTGCGCTCGGTCCTCGGCGCGCGGGCGCGCGCCATGGACCGGATCACCCGGGACGCGGCGGCGGCGGGCGGCGCCGTCCACGCTCCCATGGACGAGGCGATGGCCCGCGACCGGCGGCTCTTCGCGGCCGACGGCTTCCACCCGTCGGCGGCGGGCTACCGCGCCTGGGCGCGCGACCTCGCCCGCACCGCCGTCGCCGCCGCTCCCGCCCCCGGACCCGCCGCTCCCGCGGACGAACCCGGCGACCCGCCACAGGGCACGCCCCCCGCCGGAGCCGTCCCGCCGAGGACGGCCGACTGACGACACGGCAAGCGAAAGGGAGCAGCCGGATGACGGTTCCCGGAACGTTCCGATCAGCGGTGGAGGCCAAGGACCTCGCCGCGATCACCGATGCGCTGGACCCCGGCATCGAGTTCCGCAGCCCGGTGATGGTGAAGCCCTACCTGGGGCGCGACGCCGTCGCCGCCCTGCTCGGCGTCCTGCTGGAGGTCTTCGAGGACTTCCACTACACCGACGAGCTGGTGGGCGTCCCCTCGGGCGGGACGAACGGCGCGGGCCCGCCCGCGCAGGCCCTGGTCTTCAGCGCCAGGGTGCTGGGCAAGGACCTCCAGGGGCTGGACCTGCTCAGGTTCGGCGAGACCGGGCTGGTCACGAGCCTGACCGTCATGGTCCGCCCGCTGCCCGCGGCGATGACGCTCGCCCGGGTGGTCGGCAGGCGCATGGAGGATCCGACCGGCGCCGACGACGCGGGGGGCCCGTCCGGCGACACCGCGCAGCCATAGGGAGCCGACCCGCACAGGAGTCGCGGCCCGCGAACCCGAAGGCGCGACCCACACAAGGGAGTCGAAGGAAAAATGGATAGCAAGGTCCCCGCACACCCCGTGCACCCTGCCCGCCCCGCTCACTCCGCCACCGGGGCCCACGCCGAGAACTCCGTCCACCCCGCGCGTTCCGTCCACCCGGGCCATTCCGAGAACCCCTCGTCCGAGAACCCCGCGGCGGCGACCCCCGGGTCCGAGAGCCCCGCGCCCGAGCGGCCCGCCTCGGGAGGCTCCGCGCCCGGACGGCCCCCGGGCGAGCGGCTGGCGCCGGCGCACCGGATCGCCGCCGACCTGGACGGCTACCTCGGCGACCCGATGGACGACGAGGCCGGGCCGTTCTCCTACAAGGCGATCGTGGAGGCGGAGGAGCGCGACGAGCTCCCCCCGGGCGCGGTGGACGCCGTCCGGGCGTGGGGCTTCCCGAAGTACCTGGTGCCGAGCGGGCTGGGCGGGCGCCTGACGACGCTGGAGGAGCTGTTCTTCGTCACCCGCGGCATCTCGCGCCGCAGCGTCACCGTCGCGGTCATGTACGGGTCCGGGTTGCTGGCGGTCAACCCGGTGTGGCTGTGGGGCGACGCGTGGCAGCGCAGGACGGTGGCGGACGGGGTGCTGCGCGGGGACCTGGCCTGCTTCGGCGTCTCGGAGGCCGACCACGGCAGCGACGTGATGGCGTCGGAGTCGGAGGCCGACATCCAGGGCGACGAGCTGGTGCTGACCGGGGTGAAGTGGCCGGTCGGCAACGCCACCCGCGGGCGTTTCGTCACCACCTATGCGAAGACCGGTCCGCGCGACTTCTCCCTCATCCTGGTCGACAAGCGGGAACTCGACCCGGCGGCGTGGTCGACGCTGCCTCCCGTCCGGACGGTGGGGCTGCGCGGCCACGACCTGTCCGGCGTCGCGTTCTCCGGGGCGCGGCTGCCCGCCGAGCGGGTGATCGGGCGGCGCGGCTCTGGGCTCGTCCAGACGCTGAAGACCCTGCAGATCACCCGGACCGCGATCGCGGCGCTGTCGGTCGGGACGATGGACGCGGTGGTGCGCATCGGGATGGAGTACGCGCGCCAGCGCACCCTGTACGGATCGGACATCTACCGGATCCCGGTGATCCGCGACCATCTGGTCAAGGCGCACCTGGACCTGCTGATCGCCGAGTGCGTGGCGATCCCGGTGGCGCGCTGCCTGACGGTCGCGCCCGGCCGGCTCAGCCTGTGGTCCTCGATCGTGAAGTACTTCGTGCCCGTCCTCGGCGAGGAGGTCGTGGCCAGCATCGGGACCGTGCTCGCCGCGCGCGGCTACCTGCGCGAGGGCGTGGCGCACGGGGTGTTCCAGAAGCTGCAGCGCGACCACGCGATCGCGAGCATCTTCGAGGGCACCACGCACGTGAACCTCGCCAACGTCGCGGGCCAGCTGCCCTTCCTGATCGACCCGCCGGCGGAGACGGGCCGCGAGGACGAGCTGCTCGCCGACCTGTTCGGCTGGACGCGGACGCCGCCCGCCTGGGACCCCGACGGCCGCCAGCTCCAGCTCACCAACGAGGGGCGCGACGAGATCGGCCAGCGGTTCGAGGAGATCTCCGAGGAAATGCTGGCGGCGGCGAACGCGCACGCCGCGCCCGGCGTCGCGGCCGAGCTGAAGGACCTGCTGTCGGCCATCGGCGCCCTGCGCGCCAGGATCGAGGAGGGCATCCGCGCGAACGAGGGCGACACCTCCTCCGTCGCGGCGCTGACGCGGGCCAGGCGGTACTGCGAGCTGCACGCGATGACGTCGTGCATGCTCACCTGGCTCCACAACCGGGAGGTGTTCGGCGGGGCGTTCGAGGACGGCCAGTGGCTCGTCCTGTGCCTGCAGCGGCTGCTCCAGCGGGCGCAGCCCGACACCGTCCTGTCCGAGGACTTCCTCCCGCCGCTGGAGGACGCGATGTTCCGCGGCGAGGGCGACCGGCGCTGGTTCTCCCTGCTGTCCCTGTCCTCGCTCCCGCTCTCCCGGCTCCTCTCGCCCGAGGACGGCTGACACCATGGCCGGGCCACCGGAGACGACGAGAGATTTCGTGTCGCACGTCCGGGAGAACATCCGGACGCACGGCGACGCCCGCTCCTTCACCTTCATCAGCGAGGAGCCGGGGCGCCGGTACAGGGAGAACGTGCTCGGCTTCGCCGACCTGGACCGCAAGGCCCGCGCGCTCGGCTGCCGCCTGGAGGCGCGCGGCCTACGGGACCGGGCGGTCCTGCTCCTCTATCCGGAGGGGCTGGAGTTCCTGGCGGCCTTCCTCGGCTGCCTGTACGCGCGCGTCATCGCCGTCCCGGCCCCGCTCCCGGACCTGGACGCGGGGCGCTTCGGCCGCACCCGCCGGATCATCGAGGACGCCGACGTCGCGCTGATCCTGACCGACACCGCCCACCGCGACACCCTCGACGCGTGGCTGTCGGCCGCCGGGCTGAAGGGGCGCGTGCACTGCCTGGACACCCAGGCGGGCAAGGACACCGACGCCGGCGACTGGTCCCCTCAGCGGTCCGGCCCGGACACGGTCGCCTTCCTCCAGTACACCTCCGGGTCGACCAGCGAGCCCAAGGGCGTCATGGTCACCCACGGCAACCTGCTGGCCAACGGCGAGGAGATCAAGCGCCGCATCGAGGGGTCGGACGCCACCGTCGGCGTCGGCTGGGTGCCGCACTACCACGACATGGGCCTGGTCGGTCAGTTCCTCCAGCCGCTCTACCTCGGCTGCCGGTACGTGTTCACCTCGCCGATCACGTTCATCAAGCGGCCCGTGCTGTGGCTGGAGCTGATCACCCGGTACCGGGGGACGATCACCGTGGCGCCCAACTTCGGGTACGAGCTGGCGCTGCGCCGCGTCACCGACCGGCAGATGGAGGGCCTCGACCTGTCGTCGCTGACCGTCGTGAAGAACGGCGCGGAGCCCGTCCGGGCCGCGACGCTGGAGGCGGTGGCCGAGCGGTTCGCCCCGGTCGGGTTCCGGCCCTCGATGTGGATGCCGTGCTACGGGATGGCCGAGACGACCCTGCTCATCACCGGCGCGCCCCTGGGCGGCGGCCCGGTCGTCCGCGACTTCGACGCCGGGGCCCTCGCGCGGAACGAGGCCGTCCCCGCGGACGAGCAGGGCCTTCCCGGCGAGGGCCCCGCCCGGGGCGGCGTCAGGCGGCTCGTCAGCAGCGGCCGTCCCGTCACCCTGGACGTCCGCGTCGTCGACCCCGACACCCGCGCCGAGCGGCCGGACCGGCGCGTGGGGGAGATCTGGGTGCGCGGGGGCAGCGTCGCCCGCGGCTACTGGGGGAGCCCCGAGCAGACCGAAGCGACCTTCCGCGCCCGCACGTCCACCGGGGAGGGCCCCTTCCTGCGGACGGGCGATCTCGGCTTCACCGCCGACGGCGAGCTCTACGTCACCGGGCGGATCAAGGACCTGATCATCGTCAACGGCCGCAACATCCACGCGCACGACATCGAAGAGGTGGCCCGCGCATCCCATCCGGCCGCCCTGCTCGGCGCCGCCTTCGCGATCGACGCCGCCCTCGACGCCGACCTCGGCCCGCCCCCGCCGGGCGGCCGGCCCGGCGGGGGCGCGGCGGTCGACGCGAGCCGGGAGCAGGTCGTCGTCATCCAGGAGATCAGCACCCGCGCGGCCGCCGGGACGCCCCTGGAGGAGGTGGCCTCCGCCGTCAGGACGCGGGTGGCCCGCACGTTCGAGCTGCCCGCCGTCAGCGTCGTGCTGGCCGCGCGGGGCTCGGTCAGGCGGACGACCAGCGGGAAGATGCAGCGCCGGCTGACCCGCGAGGCGTTCCTGACCGGGAAGATCACCGAACTCGCGGCCGACCTCGAACCGGGCGTCGCCGGGCTCCGGGAGGCGCCCGCACCGATCGACGCTGACCAATCCTAGTCAACATGATGACTAATCATGTCGTTGTCTGCTAACGTCGGGCATCACCCTGAGTCAAGGCGGGGAGAGAAGGCCGATGGCGCTACGTCACGCTGTGCTGGCGGCGCTGCTCGACGGCGAGTACAGCGGTTACCAGCTGGCAAAGATCTTCGATTTGTCGGTCTCCAACTTCTGGCACGCCGTACCGCAGCAGCTCTACTCGGAGCTGTCGAGGTTGGAGACGGAAGGTCTGATCAGCGGGCGGCAGATCATCCAGCACGATCGACCCAACAAGCGCGTGTACACCGTCACCCAGGCGGGCGTCGACGAGCTCGAACGGTTCGCCGTGACCCCCGCCAAGCCAGGGATCATCCGCGAGAACCTGCTCGTCATGGTGCAGGCCGTGGACCACATCTGCGCCGACTCCGTCATCGCGCAGCTGGAGGACCGGGCGGTGGCCTCGGCGGCCAAGGTCGAGGTCTTCGAACGCACCCTCAAGCACCTGCGCGGCGACCAGGACGAGGAGTCCTTCCTGCGCACCGGGTCCCCTCTCGGCCCCTACCTCACGTGCCTGCGCGGACGCCGCTTCGAGCAGGAGAACTACGCGTGGTTCACCAGCACCGCCCGGCTGCTGCGAGCCCGGGCGGGCACCCGGTCCGAGGGGAGCGGCCCGCCATGAGGCGGCCGCGTCCCTCGCACGCCGTGCCACCGCCTGCCCGGACAGCGGCGGCACCGGCACAACCCCCCCACGCCCACCTCAGCCTCGCACCCCGGCAGGGCTGGAATCGGGCGGCACGCCTTAGTCAAGGAGGCGTTCATGATGTCGGGCGACCACCACACCATCGAACTCCCTAGCACCCCACTCCCGAGCCACCTGACCACCACCGCGTCGCCGGTCGCGCCGCCGAACGGCGCCGCGCCGAACGGGCTGCGGGGCCTGGACGAGCCGCCGGCGGTCCTGCTCGGCGAGCTGACGCTGCCCGCCGAGCGGGAGTCCGTGCCCGCGGCGCGGCGCTTCAGCAGGTCCGTCAGCACCGCGTCCGGCATCGGGCACATCGCCGACGACGCCGAGGTCCTGGTGTCCGAACTCGTCACCAACGCCGTCCGGCACGCGCCGGACGCCGGGGGCGCGCTGTGCCTGCGGCTGCTGCGCGCCGGCGCCCGGCTCCGCATCGAGGTGCACGACCAGAGCGCCGCCGTCCCGACGGCGCGGCCGGTCGACCTCATGGAGGAGACGGGGCGCGGCTGGTTCCTCGTCGCGGTGATGGCCGACGGGCACGGCACCGATCACACCGCCTCCGGCAAGGCGGTCTGGTGCGAGGTCCGCGCCTGGCCGCGGGACGAGCACCCCGGCCACTGAGCCTCTCCCGCGCACCCCGGTACGGCGATGGGAGATGCCATGCCTGCTGACGCCATGCCCGCCGACAAGTGGCCCGCCGACAGGTGGCCCGCCGAACAGCGGCCCTCCGACCAGCCGCCCCTCGGGCAACCGGCCGCCGACCAGCGGCCCGCCGACGGGGGGCCTATCGACCGAAGGCCCGCCGACCCGGGGCCCGGCGACCACCGGCCCGCGGGGGAGCCCGCCGGCCGGCGGCCCGCCGATCCCCGCCGTCCCCCCGACTACTACCGGGAGGACGGGCGGCGCGCCACGGCCGAGGAGGCCCAGCGGCTGCTGCTCGACGTGCGGGGACGCCTGCTCGCGCAGGACGTCATCCGCGTCGGCGCCGTCGTCGTGGTCGTCTCGACCTGGTTCACCGTGATCGACCTCGGCATCGCGGCGAACGGAAGGCCGCTGCTGTGGCAGACGATCGTGTCCGACCACGCGATGCACGCCGACATCGGCCAGTACACCGCGCGGGACAAGGCCCTGCGCGGGCACGCCCAGGCCGTCGCGATGATCACCAGTCGGCTGCGCGGCCTGGTCGCCCGCGCGGCCCTGGACGAGGCCCGCCCCTGACCCCGCACCCCTGACACACGGGCCGCCCCGGCGCGCACACGCCGGCGGCGCGGCCCGGCCCCGGCTAGAGGTAGTGATCTCGATGTCCCGCACGACACCCCGCGACGACGCGTCCGGCAGAAGGCCCCGGCGCCGGCATCCCATCCGGCTGCGGATCACGGCGCTGCTGCTGGTCCCGCTGGTGTCCCTCATCACCCTGTGGGCGTTCGCCGCGAACATCACGCTCGGCGACGCGTTCGACAAGTACGACTTCTCCACGACGTACGAGAAGGTGGGCCTTCCCGGCATCTACCTGGTGAACCAGCTCCAGGCGGAGCGTTCGCTCAGCGTCGTCGCGCTCAGCACGCGCGACCCCGCGGACCGGCAGAAGCTGGGCGGGCAGCGCGCCCGGGTGAGCGCCGTGGACAAGGCGTTCCGCTCGACCGCGCTGTCGCCCGAGGCGAGGGACGCGGCCGAGCCGGCGACCAAGCGGCGGCTCGCCGACGCGGTCAGGGCGCTGGACCGGCTGCCGCAACTGCGCGCCCGGGTCGACTCGGGCCGGGTCCAGCCGCTGGAGGTCATCAACTCCTACAGCGTCCTGCTCGACCAGGTCATCAAGGTCTTCGACGGCCTGGTGACCGTCAACGACGTCGCCATCTTCACCCAGGGCCGGGCGCTGATCGGCATCGGCAACGCCCGCGCCTACATGCTGCGGGAGGACTCGCTCGTCACCGCGGCGATGGCGCGCAACGGGCGGCTCACCTCCGCCGAGCACACCGCGTTCGTCCAGTGGGCCGCGGAGGGGCGGCGCGAGTTCGAGGCCGGGCTCGCCGACCTCAACGAGCGGATCCGCGGGCCGCTCGCCAGGCTCGCGGCGTCCCCGGAGTTCCAGCGGTACCGGGCGGCCGAGGACGCGATCGTCAACGCGCGCGGCGACCGGCTGCCGCCCGAGGCCGCGGACTGGCAGGCCACCACGCAGCTGCTGTCCCAGGCGTGGGCGCAGAAGGTCACCGAGGCGAGCCTCGCGCTCAACGAGATGGCCAAGCCGATCGGTGAGCGGATCATCATGCGGCTCGTCCTGGCGGGCGGGTTCGGACTGCTCGCGGTGGTCGCCTCGATCGTGCTGTCGCTGCTGGCCGCGCGCAGCCTGTCGCGGGAGCTGCGCGGGCTGCAGCGCGCCGCGCTCAAGCTCGCCGAGGACCGGCTGCCCGGCGTCGTCGCCCGGCTGCGGCGCGGCGAGGAGGTGGACGTGGACGCCGAGGCGCCGCCGCTGGTCATCGGCAGGTCCCGTGAGGTCGCGCGCGTCGGCGACGCCTTCACCAAGGTGCAGCACACCGCGATCGAGACCGCCGTGCGGGAGTCCTACCTGCGGCAGGGCATCAGCCGCGTGTTCCTCAACGTCGCGTGGCGCAGCCAGTCGCTGCTGCACCGCCAGCTGCGGATGCTGGACGAGATGGAGCGCGACGCCTCCGACCCGAAGGTGCTGGAGGACCTGTTCCGCCTCGACCACCTCACCACCCGCATGCGCCGCCACGCCGAGGGCCTGGTCATCCTGTCCGGGACGTCCCCGGGACGGGGCTGGAGCCGGCCGGTGCACGTCGAGGACGTGCTGCGCGCCGCGGTCGCCGAGGTCGAGGACTACACGCGGGTCGAGATCGTCGTGGTGTCCGGGCAGGCCGCGGTGATCGGCGAGGCCGTCGCCGACATCATCCACCTGCTCGCCGAGCTGATCGAGAACGCCACCGTGTTCTCGCCCGCGCCCACCGAGGTGCTCGTCCGCGGCGAGATGGGCGCCAACGGGTTCGCCGTCGACATCATCGACCGCGGCATCGGGCTCGACCAGTCCGAACTGGACGCGCTGAACCTGAGGCTGGCGCGGCCGCCCGAGTTCGACCTGGCCGTCACCGACCGGCTCGGACTGTTCGTCGTCGGCCGGCTCGCCGGCCGGCACGGCATCAAGGTCGCGCTGCAGCCGTCCCTGTACGGGGGCGTCAGCGCCGTCGTGCTGATCCCGCGCCAGCTGATCGTGGACGCCGACCAGCCCGAGGACGAGGACGGCGCCGTCCAGGCGGGCCCCGTCCAGCAGCGGGGCGCGGCGGCGGCGAACGGGTCGATGCGCGCATGGCCCACGCCTCCGGCGCCGTCGTCCACCGCGACGCTCAACGCGCCGGTGTACGACATCGCCCCCGCCGAGGACGCGGCGTCGACCGACACGGCGCCCAACAGGGCAGTGCCCGAAAGTGCGGTGCCCGAAAGTGCGGTGCCCGGCCACCCGGTGCCCAACGGCAGGGCGCCCCACGCCCCGGGGCCGGCCGGTGAAGCGGTGCCGCCAGAGACGCCGGTGTCCTTCCCGCAGTGGAAGAGCGAGGAGAAGCCGGACCAGAACGTGGCGGTGGGGTTCGACGACGGTGACCAGACCCCGACGTCGTTCGGGACCCCACCGCCGCACGGTCCGCCGCCGACCGACGCCACGCGTCCGTTCCAGGCCGCGGGTCCCCGCCCCGCCTACGGCGGCGGTTCCTACGGCGGAGGCGCCGGCCGGTACGCGGCGCCCGCGTCGTTCGGCGAGACCTCGTTCGGGGGAACCCCGTTCGGGGACGCGGGGACGGCCGGCGGCGGGCGCGCCCCGCTGCCGCGCCGGGTGCGCGGCGGGAGCCTGGCGCCCCAGCTGCGCGACGCCGGCGCCTACGAAGACACCGGCTCCTACGAGGAGACCGGCCCGTACGGAGAAGAGCCCGCCACCGGCGACGCCATCGCCGCCTGGGAGGAACGGTCGGCGGAGGCGTCCCGGGACCTGTTCGCGTCGCTGCAGGCGGGCTGGCTGCGCGGCCGGGACGAGGACGAGGCGCCCGAAGGACCCGCGGACGGCATGGAAGGAAGATCATGACCTATCAGGGAGCGGCCGCCGAGCTGAACTTCCTCCTCGACGACCTGGTCGACCGGGTCCCGCAGATCCGGAAGGTGGTCGTGCTGTCCCGGGACGGGCTCGTCATGGGCATGTCGCGGGGCGTCGGGCGCGAGGACTCCGAGTACCTGGCGGCCCTCGCCGCCGGGTTCCACAGCCTCGCCGTCGGGGCGCGCCCGCAACTGGACTCCGGCGAGATCCGGCAGACGCTCGTCGAGATGGACAAGGGCCTGTTCTTCGTCGTCCCGGCCGGGGCCAACAGCTGCCTCGCGCTGCTCAGCGAGGTCGGAGCCAACGCCGGCCTCGTCGCCTACGAGATGACGATGCTGGTCAAGCGGGTCGGCAGGCAGCTGTCCACCGGACTCAGGCAGGGCGCGCCCGGGCCCGGACACCGGTGACCCGCCATGGACCCCAGTGACGGGCCCGGCGCTCCCCGGGGTCCCGGCAGGGAACGGTGGCTCGACGCCGCCGCCGGGCCGATCGTCCGTCCCTACGCGGTGACGCGCGGCCGCACCCGGCCGAGCGGCGAGCCGCTCGACATCGTGGCGATCCTCGTCGCGACCGGGCGGCCGCCGCCCGAGCCCGGCCGGCTCTCGCGCCAGCAGCGCAGGCTGCTGGCGCTGTGCCGGCGCCCGCACGCCCTCGCCGACCTCGCCTCGGACCTGAACCTGCCCTTCGGCGTGATCCGGGTGCTGGCCGGCGACCTGCTCGACTCCGGCCTCCTGGAAGTCCAGCGATGGTCCCCGGCGCCGTCGCCGTCCGGGCCGTTCGGCCCGGTGACCGCGCTCCAGCCGCACAACGACCCGAACCTGCTCAGGAGGGTGCTCGATGAACTCCGCGCGCTCTGACGCCCCGCCCCCCGCCACCGCGGAACCGGACGAGCCCGACGACCGGGCGGACGGTCCGCGCGTCGCGCTGAAGATCCTCGTCGCCGGAGGGTTCGGCGTCGGGAAGACGACCCTGGTCGGCGCCGTCAGCGAGATCCGCCCGCTGCGCACCGAGGAGGCGCTGACCGACGTGAGCGTCGGCGTCGACGACCTCGACGGCGTGGCCGCCAAGTCCACCACGACCGTGGCGATGGACTTCGGCCGCATCACGCTGCGCGACGGCGTCGCCATCTACCTGTTCGGGACGCCCGGCCAGGAGCGGTTCTGGTTCATGTGGAACGAGCTGTCGCGCGGCGCGCTCGGCGCGGTCGTGCTCGCCGACACGCGGCGGCTCATGGCGAGCTTCGCCTCGATCGACTACTTCGAGCGCAAGGGCACGCCGTTCGTCGTCGCCGTCAACTGCTTCGACGACGCCGACCGCTACGAGGCGCCCGAGATCCGGACGGCCCTGGACATCGACCCCCACGTGCCCGTCCTGCTGTGCGACGCGCGCCGGACGGGGTCGGCGAAGGAGGTGCTCGTCTCGCTGGTCGAGCACGCGCTGCGGCTCGCGGGCGGCACCCGGCACGCGTGACCGCCGCGCGGCCGCGCGTCACCCCCCGGATCCGCCGGTCTCGCCCCCGCCGTCCCCCTGGTCCTCGTCCGCCGCGCTCGGCGGCCCCATGACGATCTCGTCCACCGCGACGTCGTGGCCGTCCGCGCACCTGACCTGCGCCGTCACGCGCTCGCCGCAGCGGGCGTGCGTCAGCATGACCTGGCGGCCCTCCTCGTGGGGAAGGTAGGTCTCGCCCCACTCCATGAGGCTGACGAGGGTCGGCGCGAGGTCCAGGCCCATCTTCGTCAGGTGGTACTCGTACCGCGTGCGCTGCCCCGGCTCCTGGTAGGGCTCCCTGGTGAGCAGGCCGGCGTCGACGAGGTGGCGCAGCCGCGCGGTGACGGCCGACTCGGTCATGCCGAGGTTGCGCACGAAGTCGCCGAATCGGTTCGTCCCGAAGAAGGCCTCGCTGAGCACCAGCACCGCCGACGGCGGGCCGAGCGCGGCGAGCGTCCTCGCGACCGGGCAGTTCTGCATCGACCAGGCGTCGCGGTCGGCGAAGTGCCCTTCCAGTGAGATTGTCACCCTTCCACTATAAACCTGCTGACTTTGCTTGACCAAAGTCAGGGGGCTCGCTAGCCTCCCTGACTATGGTGGAACAAAGTCAGGTGCGCGGCGCGGGCCGGGTCCGCAGGGGACCGGTGCTCGCGGTGCTCTCCGTCGCCTCCTTCATGGCGGGCCTCGACCTGTTCATCGTCAACGTGGCGTTCACCGACATCGGCCGCGACTTCGCCGGGGAGTCGATGGCCGACCTGTCATGGGTGCTCAACGGATACGCGATCGTGTTCGCCGCCCTGCTGGTGCCGCTCGGCCGGCTCGCCGACCGCTACGGCCGCAAGGCCGGCCTCCTGCTCGGCCTGACCGTCTTCACCCTCGCCTCCCAGGCCTGCGCCGCCGCCCCGTCGCTGTGGTGGCTCGTCGCCTTCCGCGTCCTTCAGGCCGCGGGCGCCGCGGCGCTCATCCCCACCAGCCTCGGGCTGCTGCTGTCGGCGTTCCCGGCGGAGCGGCGCGGCGGCGCGGTGCGGATCTGGTCGGCGGCCTCGGCGATCGCCGCCGCGGCCGGGCCGGCGGTCGGCGGCGTCCTCGTGGACGCCTCCTGGCGCTGGGTGTTCGAGGTCAACGTCCCCATCGGGATCGCGGCGGTGCTGCTCGCCGCCCGGCTCGTCCCCGACTCGCGCGAAGGCGTGACGGCCCGCGTCCCCGACCTGCTCGGGACCGCCGTCGCGACCGCCGCGATCGCGCTGCTGGCGCTCGGCGTCGTGAAGATCAACGACTGGCCGGGGGAGCGGACGGTCCTCGTGGCCGCCGCCGCGCTGCTCGGCCTCGCCTGGTTCTGGCTGCGCTCCCTGCGCCACCCCGCGCCGGTGATCGAGCCCGCGCTGCTGGCCGTCCGCACGTTCCTCTGGTCCAACGCCGCGGTCCTGCTGTTCACCGTCGCGTTCGCCGCCAACCTGCTGCTCGGCGTGCTGTGGATGCAGCAGGTCTGGCACTACTCGCCGATCCGCACCGGGCTCGCCGTCGCGCCCGGCCCCCTGATGGTCCCCGTGATGGCGCTCGTCGCCGGACGCCTCTCCGCGCGCGTCCCGGTCGGGCTGATCACCGCGGTCGGGTGCACGCTGTGCGCGTTCGGCGTCGTCCTGATCGCGATGAGCCTGGGCCCGGCGCCGGCCTACGCCGCCGAGATGCTGCCCGGCTGGCTCGTCGGCGGGACGGGGGTCGGGCTCGCCCTGCCCACCATCCTGTCCGCCGCCGCCGTCGAGCTGCCGCCCCACCGCTACGCGACGGGCAGCGCCGTGGTGAACATGAGCCGGCAGATCGGCGCGGTGCTCGGCGTGAGCCTCGCCGTCGCCGTCCTCGGCACCCCCCACGGCTACCCGGACGCCCACACCGCCTACGTCCACGCCTGGCTGATGGTCGGCGCGTTCATGGTGATCGCAGCGATCGCCGCCCTTGGCATGACCCCGCGCCGGCTCCGGCCGTCCCGTCCCGTCCCCGAGCCAGAAACGGAAGTGATCGCCCGCGCCTGACACCCCTCCTTGACACGGGAAACGGGCGAAGCCTTGACCCGGACCGCGAGGCCCGGTTCGTCCGTACCCCGCACGACGTCGCGCACGACCCGCGGCTCCGCGCCCTGCCTGGTGATGGTCATCGTGACGC